>JAHYJK010000310.1 GCA_019429225.1 Anaerolineaceae bacterium | reverse complement strand
GATGCTATCCAGGTGGTTCCCAATTGTAACAATCGCTGGTTCTTCCACCTGATTTTTAATCTGTCCTAATCCCACGGTGGACAGCAGACCATTGCATAGGCAGCGGCGCGATTGTGTGTTGTGTGGCAATCCGCGTTTTTTCACGAAACTTTCAACAGGCGCTGCTGAACAACGATGGAACAACCTGCGATTCCCATTTTCATCTGGCTTACTCAAACCGCGTTGTTGTAACAGACCAATATCGCACAACCTGGTTCTGGCCTGATAAACCTCGTCATCAGCCAATGTGCCATCCAGTTGAGCAACTTTGAACGGGAACCCAGTGGGAGAAAATAATGTGGTCCGTACCAAAGCAGTATCATCTGTGCCTTTTTTGATTTCATTCAGGATGGCGGTGCGATAGGCAGGTTTCATACCGGATTCCTCCGCCAGGGCAAAAACAGACCCGACCTGAACCCCCGTAGCGCCATGGCTCAGCGCTTTCTGAATATTTTCGTGGCTTCCATAGCCACCGGCTAACCAGAAGGGTATACCAATTCCCCGGATCGCCCGCAGATCCGGTTCGTCTAATTCGCTGTAAATCGGCTGACCCAGTTCATCCAATTTCATGGGCCCTTGAGGTCCGGCATTATGCCCACCGGCTGTATGATGTTCAATGATGAAACCATCAGGTGGTTCACTTTGGCTGTTCGCCAGGGCTTGTACCAAACCTTGCAAAGAAGCAATGGCCAAAATGGCTGGTCGATGAAGAGGTTTGTGTGTAAATTTTCCATCTGCTACCTGTTTGGGGTCAAACGGTACATAAAAATCCTCTCCGGGTTCCCGGTATAAAACCTGAATATCAATTCTAACCAATTCATGATTAACCAATTGGGAACAGATCGCTGCTAAACCATCCGGGTTACCTGCGCCGATGATGACCCCATCCACATCAGCCAGCATCGCCCCGTACATGGTGTAGACCAGAGGCAATTCCACTTTTTTTAAGAAGTTGATAAAAATATTTCCGCTATGACCTTCTTTTGCCAGCCAGACCTCAGCAAAACCAGTGGCAATCAAAAGTTCAATGTTGTCTTTGTCCAGTACAAGTGGGACTGGTTCCTCCGATCGGGAAGACAGTGGGATCACATCGCTTCCATCCAAAGCGCGTACAAGTTGCTGCGGAGGATTCTTAAAATGACTGGCTGGCGCTTTCCCCCCATCAATAAAATACCGATCAAGGATCTTTTTACCAATACCGGTATCGAACTTTTCATCAAATGCTTTGAACGCCCGTTGCACATGTCCACCGGGATCACCCAGTTGCAAAAGGCGAACATACACCCAATCCAGACCTGTCCCGGAGACTGTGCCAGCGGTAATCCCGGGCTTCTCCATGGCAACGGCTTTTGCCAACCACCAATTTGAAACATAAACCCCCATTCCACCTTGAATGAGCTTAATATTCTTCAGAAAATTCATATTGTCCTCTACTCATAGCGTTATCCACTTCTGCTTGTTGTTGTCGTTTAAGAAGGAAGTGGGAATGGATACTTTGTCGTGATAAGCGATAACACCGATCTGAAAAGGTTTACGATTGGTAGGTACCGCCCAATTTAATAGGATGTAAGTTATAACCCCGATTTCTGGGATTGGTTGTGATGGTGGAGAAGAAGATTCTTATCGAAGGTATCCTAAGAATCAATCCACGGGATAGGTATTCATAGGATACAGAAGCCGAAACCATTTGAAAATGGTTGGGTGGGGTGAACCGATTTCAATCGGTTTGGAATCTAGTACCTGAGTTTGTCATCCTAGTGTCCTGAAGTCAGATTATTCAGCAGTAAACTAACCTCAGGAGAAAGCTCTGGGTTCGCCAAAACCTCCTTTGAATTGATAGTAACAATTGCAGATCGCAATGGTCGCATCAACTTCACAAATTTCTTTATACTGACACCTGTCTGATATTCAATATTTCTACTAATCGCCAAAGCAGCCAGCACGATCGTAAGGTGCGCTTCTATAGCATCCCGCTTGCGGTGATAGATGGGTCTGGCTTTCAGATCAGATTTAGCCATTCGAAATGAAGCTTCCACCTGAAAAAGCTGATGGTAGTAAGCGATCACCTCTTCATCCGGGATATCCAGATTGGTTACATAAGCCTTTATACCAGCCAATGCTCTTGCTTTATCAATCAATTTCTGATTAAGTTGTTTACTGGTTGCCTGTATTGTCAAGAATTTCATTCGATTGGCTTGTATCTGTCCGTTAATCGCCTTTTTAGCCTTGGTAATCTGTTTTTCAATATTTCGGAGATTCCAATGCAGCCCGCTTCGTTCGATACTGGTAGATTACTCGATATCCGTTCTGCTGTGAGACTATAATTTGTTGGTCAAACATTTCACCTGTCTTTTGAAATTCTGTTAGCTCATAGGGGATCTTGTGAAGCCGGGAACCCACAATGTAGGTGTACCCAGCTTCCGTGAAGGCCGCCAAATTGGCTGCACTGAGCATGGCAGCATCCGCCACAATGGTAATCTTTTTTAGGCCATGCTGGGCTTGAAAAGCTTCTATTACAGGCAAAATGGTCTTTGTTTCTGCTTTTATTGCCTTCAAAACTGTGTAAACCTAGGGGAAAGCCTCTTTGATCCACCAGTAGTCCGATAATGATCTGTGGTTCTAATCTGCGTTCTTTACTTAAACCTGGTTTTCGATAATCATCTTCTTCCTGGATTTCAAAGTATAAGGTGGTAACATCGTAGAGAATGAGCCTGAGTCCATTTCCTCCAACGTGCTCAAAACAGGCTTGGCTGATAATCTTTCTGTAATTCGAATCTGCTGCTTTGGCCAAACATCGGTATAGTTTATTTTGGTCAAGTTTTCCCAATCCTAGATCTGCCAATACACGCAAGCTATCCAATTTGGAACTGGGCTCAACAATACGTGCCAGGCACAGAGCCTCAAATACATCGTCATTCAACTGATCAAATCCGAGCTTTTGATATTGTTCTCGTAAGGTCTTCCATAATAAATCTGAAAAAGACCGTTTGATTCCTACTTGTAGAGTTGTTTGTATTTCTGGAAACAATGGTAGCTGGTTTTTGTGCAATTGCTTGTGTGCCAAAGCCAACAGAATTTTCAGATCTTCTTCAGTATGAGCACTGCCAAGGTGAATTATCTTGTCAATCTTGCCCTTTTGTTTGTAAGCAATTTGAACTGCTGTTGCACCACTTGTTGTTTTTACTTTCCGGATGAACGCCATAATTACTATTGTAGTCCATCTCTTACCACCGCCTAGTGTCCCCAATTTTCATTTTTTACGCTCAAAATCTTGCTTTTTTGCAGTTAATGATAAACTCAGGAGAAAATTCCATTGGGAGGTATCCTATGAATCAATTCATAGGATAAAAAAACTCAAACCATTTGAAAATGGTTGGGTGGGGTGAACCGATTTCAATCGGTTTGAAATCTAGTATCCATGGGTTTGAATCCTTGGATGTGGTGAAGAGGGTAGCTGCGAAGAAGAAGATTCCATTGGGAGGTATCCTATGAATCAATCCACTGGATAGGTATTCATAGGATAAAAAAACTCAAACCATTTGAAAATGGTTGGGTGGGGTGAACCGATTTCAATCGGTTTGAAATCTAGTATCCATGGGTTTGAATCCTTGGATGTGGTGAAGAGGGTAGCTGCGAAG
>JAHYJK010000309.1 GCA_019429225.1 Anaerolineaceae bacterium | reverse complement strand
AAAATTGCGGCAGCCTGATCTTTACAAGGATCTACTGTTTTGTGAGTCGGCAATGTGAATTGATGTGAACCAGCCCATACAGCCATCTTCGGTCCTATCTGTGGTGCTGCAGTAGCGCGACCATCAAATTCAACCCCGTCACCTGTCACATTGGTTGTTTGCCAGATGCCATTCCAAACCATACCCACTGTACCGGTCTTGAAAGCATTCAGTTCAGCATCAACTTCAAGGTTGGGTTCTGAGTATTTGGATTGTACATCCTTCATCCATTGCAATGCCTGTACGCCTGCTTCACTATTCCAGGTGGCTTCTGTTCCTTCTGCATTGAATTCTGTTCCACCAAATTGTTGTAACATCATCTGGAAAATTTGTTGAACCGGGAAACCGCCAGTAATATCAAAACCTTTGTTGTCACCTGAGGTGATGGCAGCGGCTACGGCATCGAACTCTTCACCAGTTTTTGGTGCATCAGTAAAGCCAGCTGCAGCAAACAAATCTGCATTATAGAAAGCAGTCATGGGATGGATATCAAGCGGAATGCTATAGCGATGACCGGCTACTTCTCCGGCTGCCCAAACACCAGCTGGATAATCATCACCAGAAATTCCCATTTCTGTGACAAGATTATCAATGGGGCGTAAAACATTTCGGAATGCTTGCGTGGATACCTGATCAGCATGGACAATCGCTACATCAGGGAGTGTATCAGCAGCTGCAGCAGTGGAGAGCTGTGTGTAGTATTCACCCTGGCTTACCATGGTAACCACGATATCCTGATGTTCGGCATTAAAGGCATTTACCATTTCACCCATAAATGGGCCATCTGGACCTGTAAAGGGATTCCAGTATTGTAGTTCCACAAGACCACAAGCATCAGCGGGTTGTTCTGCTGCCGGTTGTTCCGCTGCAGGTTGTGCTGGTGCCTCTGGAGTTGCAGCTGTACCACATGCTGAAAGCAATAAACCCATAACAAGTATTAAGGGTAAAACTAAACGAGTGATTCTTTTCATCTTATCTCCTGTTATTTAATCATTGAAAAATTTGTGTTAAAACACTTCTCCTGGCGTATTGCAAGAGAGTCTATTCGACGAACAAGTCTTACGGGTGGGTGTGGTAAAATCTAATTGAGTGGATTAACCTCCTCTCACTGGTGCAATGCGCTTCAAATCCTGACAGACCTGCGCATTGCACTTACTTTAAATTTGACTGTTGTTTGCGTTTATACCTCTGTCTTAATAC
Source organism: Anaerolineaceae bacterium (assembly GCA_019429225.1). GTDB lineage: Bacteria > Chloroflexota > Anaerolineae > Anaerolineales > Anaerolineaceae > UBA6170. The sequence goes on along the minus strand of JAHYJK010000309.1, from coordinate 2,439 downwards.
GATGTCCTGGGGATAATTTCCGAATTTTTTACCAAACAAATTGATTCCACCTTTATTCTGGGCATCTTCTTTTATTCCAATTCGGACAGGAATAGGTTCTCCGGGTTTGAGAGACAAATCTCTCAAAGTCACATTGGATACTCGAACACCATCAACAAAGCTCCCGCTATCCGTTACTTTCCATACCTTTAATAAACCATATTGAGAATTCTGGCTATCCCACCAGGAAGGTGATAATGCTCCGCGTTCACCTCCAAAATCAGCGGGGCTTGTCCAGGTGCCTATTTCCACACCACCAATCCAAACTGTTATATCTGATGGCCAATTATCATGGTGAAGAGGCGCTTCTGAGCAAACCTCAAAACTAATTTCAATATCATCAAGGGTTACCTCATAAGGCAGGCGGTTTGGAAAGTGATACTCAACAAAGCCTTTGCGGAACCAGATCAATTGGGCAAAAATTCTTTCTGGTTCATAAAAAGCTGATGGGTCATCGAGATGACTGATAATCCCAGTCTCACTTGCCAACCCACAAGTTGGGGTGAGGTTGACATTTACATAAGTGCCAATTGGCATGGAAACTTCAACCGTCGTATCTTCCTGTTCAAATTCCGCTGGCAACTGGATTACGATTCGATCAAAAATCCTCGCACATACTTTTTGCAGACCTCGGGTAGCTGGATGCAAATTAGTCTCAATGAGCCCAGCTTTCGCCAAAATGTTTATGTGTAATGTGGCAGTTGATTGAGGTAAATCAAGCGCTTCCGCAATTTCTAGAACTGTACTCGTGTGTGTACTTAAGAAACGTAAAATTTCCAACCGGGTCTCAGAACCCAGTGCCTTGGTGACGGCTTCCAACTTGTGAAGGTTGTAATCATCAGCCATGAGATCAAGTGTGCGTAAGATAGGGATATTTGGGTGATTGTTTTTCATAGGAGTGGATAAAACATAAAAATATGTTTCGTTACATAAAATTATATTTCAATTAAATTAAAAGTCAATAGGGAATTTTTTAATGCTATCAATCACTTGCCAGTTTTTTCCATCCGATTTACACTCAATCATGGATTAATTTCCAATTCCATCAAGGAGTATTCCCTATGCAAAAACAATTGAAAGCACATATTGACCGGCTTAAAACGGCAGGCGCGACTTATGTAGATGCGCGCTGGTATCCCCTGGAAGAAGCCAATTATCTGATGATGTGGAATGGCAATTTGAAAGAAACGACCTCCTCCCGTGAGAGTGGGCTGGGTGTTCGAGTTCTGTACAAGAATGCCTGGGGTTTTTCAGCTTCATCGGATATGAGCAATCTCAGTACACTCTTCGATAAGGCATTTGACAATGCCAGGGTGGCTGCAGAACGAGTCACATTCCCTGTTCGTTTGGCTGAAAAAGATGCCATTCAAGCATCATTCAAGAGTCCACATCAGATAGATCCATTTGGCGTTTCCCTGGCAAATAAGGTTGATTTCCTGAAAAGCATGGATGAGAAACTCAACCAGCCTGGCGTGGTTCAACGCGCCAGTGAAATGATGTTTGTGCGCAAACAAATTGTTTTCCTTGACTCGGAAGGCAGCGAAATTGAGAAAAATATCATCGAAGCCTTTCCTTCTATTCAGGTAATGGGTGTGGATTCCTCCGGCGAAACCCACAGCCGCAAGTTTTCTCCTAATCGACTGGGCAATACACGTGGTTGGGAGACTCTGGATGTGCAGCTCTTTAATGAAAACGCAGAACGTATTGTCCGGGAGTTGAATGAGGTTCTGGTGGCAGATCCCTGCCCCAAAGAGGATCGCTCTGTGATTTTACTGCCTGGTATCATGTTCCTGCAAACTCACGAAACCATTGGGCACGCTTTAGAATTAGACCGTATTCTGGGATATGAGCTTGCTTTTGCGGGTGGTTCTTTTGTCACACTGGATGATTTCGGTAAATTACGCTATGGGTCGGAAAAATTAACCGCTCGTGCAGATGCAACGCTGACGAATAGCCCGGGTAGTTTTGGGTATGACGACGATGGGGTTCCTGCTCAGGATAACCTGCTAATTGACAAAGGCATACTGGTTGGAGCGATCACCGGACGGCAGATGGTGGAAGAAGCGAATGCACGTGCCAAACGTCAGATCTTTGATGGCAGCAGTGGAGCCAACCGCGCGACCGCATTTTATCGTGTTCCGATCGAGCGCATGACTAACATTAACATTGATCCAGGTGAAGATGGTTCTCTGGATGATATTGTCAAAAATACCGAGAAAGGCATCATCCTGGATGGAGATAAGAGCTGGTCGATTGGATCCAATCGCGAACAATTCCACTTTGCAACCGAAATTGGTTGGCTGGTGGATGATGGCAAAGTAACCAAAGTAGTCAAAAATTCTACCTACAAGGGTGAAACAGTGAAATTCTACAACTCGCTCTCCGCAGTTGGTGATGAAT
>JAHYJK010000025.1 GCA_019429225.1 Anaerolineaceae bacterium | reverse complement strand
GCCCGGTTCTGCCAATTCGATGAATATATTCTTCTGCTTCGAAAGGAATATCATAATTGAATACATGCGAAACACCCAGAATGTCCAAACCACGGGCAGCCACATCGGTTGCCACCAAAACACGCGTCAAACCGCGACGGAAACGGTCCAGGGCAATTTCCCTGGCAGATTGTGCCAGATCGCCATGTAATGCTTCTGCAGAATAATGAGCAGCCATTAGCTTGCCACTCAGTTCGGCTGCGCCTACTTTGGTACGGGTAAATATGAGGGCATTGGTTATAGGTTCATATTCCAGTAAACGCAACAAAGCGGCAAATTTATCCCGCTCATGCACCAGATACACGCGTTGTTCGGTATTTTCAACGGTAAGGGTTCTACCGGCAATAATTACTTCTTCTGGATTATTCAGGTAACTATTGGCAAGCTTGCGGATTTCTTTTGGTAAAGTTGCCGAAAAAAGTGCTTTCTGGCAATCATAAGGAGCGTAAGCCAGAATCGCTTCCACCTCTTCCAGGAAGCCCATTTTGAGCATTTCATCAGCTTCATCCAGAACCCAAAACCGGACTTTGGTAAGATCGAGGGCATTCTTTTTCTGGATTAAATCCATCACACGACCTGGTGTACCGACAACAATCTGTACCCCTTCAGACAATTGATGCAATTGCCGTCCATAGGGTGCTCCACCATAAACTGGTAAGATTTTTACAGATGTAAATTTTGCAAAGGTTTCGATTGCTTTTGAAACCTGCAACGCCAGTTCTCGAGTTGGTGTCAGGATAAAACCCTGTACCGCTTTCAATTTTGGGTCAATCATTTGCAGCATCGGTAAGGCAAACGCTGCTGTTTTACCGGTACCTGTTTGTGCTTGCCCCAACATATCTTTTCCGCTCATTAATACCGGGATTGCTTGTTCCTGAATCTCGGTTGGGTTTTCATACTCCAGTTCCTGGATGGCCTGATTGAGCTCAGGTTTTAAATTCAATGTTTCAAACAAACTCATTAATTACTTTCACTTTCAGACGTACACGCCCATACTGATTTTACAGAATCAGTGTTTTTTGAGCAATTTTGAACAAAAAAGGACTTGCTGATCCTGGCAAATCCTTTCCGAGTTGCAAACGATCTTGTCCTACTGATCTGTCGAACAATCAGTAATTGTAGCACAATCTGATAAATTTTGGGGAAAATCTTCCCTCGAATTAAGCTTGCTCAGGTTCTTAACCCCTGTTAAAATTCAGAGATGCAAAATAAAATCTACTTCGGCGACAATCTCCCCATCCTTCAGTCTTTACCCTCAGAATCGATTGATCTTATCTACATTGATCCCCCATTTAACACCGGAAAAGCACAAAGCCGGAAACAAATAAAAACCGTAGCAGATGATAACGGTGATCGTATTGGCTTTCAGGGTCGTTCATATCGCACAATTGAATTAGGTCAGAAGGCCTATCAGGATCAATTTGACGATTATCTTGGCTTCCTGGAACCAAGATTAAGAGAAGCATATCGATTATTAAAACCGAATGGAAGCCTTTATTTCCATATCGATTATCGCGAAGTTCATTACTGCAAGATTTTATTGGATCAGATTTTTGGTCGCAATTCATTCATAAATGAAATCATCTGGGCTTATGACTATGGCGCCCGTACCAAAAAAAAGTGGCCTCCCAAGCATGATAATATCCTCTGGTATGCGAAAAATCCCGCACAGTACACATTTAATGTAGAAGACATTGAACGCATTCCTTACATGGCACCCGGGTTAGTTGGAAAAGAAAAAGCTGAACGTGGAAAATTACCTACCGATACCTGGTGGCATACCATTGTGCCAACCAATGGGTCAGAAAAAACTGGCTACCCCACACAAAAGCCTCTGGGCATCTTGCGCCGGATTATTCAGGCATCATCAAAACCCGGTGATTTGGTTCTGGATTTCTTTGGTGGTTCGGGCACTACTGCAGCTGCCTGTCTGGAATTTGGGAGAAATTTTATCCTGGTGGACAATAATCCACAATCCATTGAGATCATGCGAAAACGTTTCGCTGATCAACCGATTGATTGGATTAATTGTGAAGGATTGGGATAATTGTGAAAATCATCAACCTGGCTACATGGAAGCGGCGTGATCATTACAACCTTTATAAAAATTTAGAATATCCTTACTTAAATATCACCGCTAATGTAAATATTAACAATTTATATAACTGGTCGAAGGACCATAAAATTTCTCTGTTCTCCAGTATTGCCTATCTGACATCTCGCGCTGCCAATCAAATACCCGAACTGCGTATGCGCATTCGTGCTGACCAGGTGGTCGAACATCCGATGGTGCATCCTTCTTTTACGGTTCTTACAGATGATGAAACCTTTGGTTTTGCCACAATTCTTTATTCTTCAAATTTTTCCGAATTTCACCAAAACGTAATCGCTGGTATTGAAGCCACGAAAAAGAACCCATCCATCCATGATGAACCAGGGCGAGATGATATGATATTTCTCACGACCATGACCTGGATATCGTTTACCCAAATTTCTCACCCGGTGCCACTCAATCCCCCTGATTCATTTCCACGGATTACCTGGGGTAAATTTTTTGATCAAGGTCAAGAAAGGTTGATGCCCCTCTCGCTATTAGCAAATCATGCCCTGGTGGATGGGTTACATGTTGGCAAGTTCTTTGAATTGGTGCAGGAGGGGATGAACAATCCTGAGCAAGAACTGAATTAAATACGAAATTAATCATTAAAGCGAGAACCGCCTGCGAAAGAGGAGGCGGCTCTCATTTTGGTTGCTGTGGCACTTTCCTATCGAGTGATCAGGAGGTGTGCCACAGCCGTACGTTGACTACTATCAGTCATTGACATCACCTCCTCTTTCAAAGATTGGCGAATTAAAGTGATCAAAGATCACTCTTTAATTATGACACATTTTTGCAACTTGTCAAATGCATGCGCAACCAATGCATTAGCAACCATGTGAATTACCATTCCGATACCAGGGTGAAGCGGTAATTCCCATCTGTTTGTTTTTCAGTCTTGCCATTGAGCGTCATCACCTCCACCCAGGTCTGCCCAGGTCTGAGGGGAAATACTGACCCATCTTCATTCAGGAAAGTCAACACAGATTCTTCATTCGGGCGTGACCAGGTCACTTCATATACCTTGCCATCTCTCGCTATGTAAGCTTCACCAGTTCCTAAGAGACTGACATCCAGTACTTCCACAGTTGGACGTTCATCAATATCGACATGACGGACAAAAATGACAGCAATATTTTCCTTTTCAACCGGTTTATTATTCACCCGATCTGTTAATTTTTCATATACTTCATCTTCAGGTCCGATGGAATTTTCTACATCAGAGAAACGGGTATAGGTGTGAGTTGTTGGACTATAATCCCAGCGATTGTAGATTGCACCTGAAAAACGCACAAATACGGATTCCGATTCCTCACCACCAACCGGCGCTTGTAGCTGAAAAAACATACCATCCAGGTTCTGTCGTGAATTGTCAATCCCCATTTTTTGTGTATAATCACTGACTTTGCTGGTATCTGCACCTTCATAATTGCTCGGGTCAAATCGATAGATAACCGCCGCTGTGTTTGCACTTTCAATCATCAACCGATCTGCAAATTCAGAATTGACCAAACGAAAATACGTTTTTTCATAAGCACTGCCAAAAATAAACATTCCCTTATATGCTCGTACAACATTGAAATCAAATAATCGAGCAGAACGGATCGGCGCAACTTTCTCTGCATCCTGACCATAAAAGATAGCAGCAAAACGGGTGGTGCCAAATTCAGTGTAATATTCGTAAACAATATCAGCACTGGAAAGTCCCCACTGTGGTCGGTCTGCTCGCGGAAGATTTTGTACTTTTATCACGATGGGTCGGCGATTTAATAGAGAAGGATCTTCAACCTCCAGGCCTGTCAATGGATTAACAACTTCTGGAAAATTAGTCGGTCCATAACCTTCTTCAGGATAGGCGGGTGTAGGTGTAGCAGTAGGAGGTAGAGGTGTAACGGTAAATGTTGGAGTAGGAGTAGCAGGCTCTGGTTGTAGAGGAGTTGGTGAGGGTAAAACTGGTGTTTCGACGACCTCCGTTGGTACACTGGTTGACTGACAGGCAGTAATCAGGCTGAGAAATACTAAGAAAATGACCGCTACAAAAAATTTCTTCATGGATTACTCCAAAGTTTTTCATTATTATAGTATGAAATGAAAATCATACTCGATCTTATCCAATTTGCCAACACGCAGGCATTCATTGGTACTTCAAACCAGGCTATCATCCAAATTTTATAGACTTCCTTTGCTCTTGATTTGCGCCCATGATGATCTTATAATCAAAACCATGAAAATTTCCGGATTTGTGATAACAAAAGGTTTGGTGATTAAATTTTTTCTGGTTGTATTTACAGCCGTGATCACTTACTTCTGGCTGGATTTCGCTCCTGATGGTCTCTTAGGGAAGATGGATGCTGTTGGCTATGCAGTCTGTCACCGTATCGATGAACGCTCATTTCACCTGGGAGAAAGAGCATTGCCACTCTGTGCACGCTGTTCCGGCATGCAATTAGGCGCACTCCTGGGGTTGGCATACCAATCTATCTGGGGCCGTCGCGGTAAGTTCCCTCCAGCAAAAATTCTGATTCCTCTGGGAATTCTCGCATCATTTTTTGTGATTGATGGTGTCAATTCGTACCTGAATTTCATCCCGATGATTCCCTCGGTTTATCCATCACAGAATTGGTTGCGTTTGGTCACCGGAACAGGTTTGGGGCTGGGTATGGCTGCAGTGATTTACCCAATCTTCAATCAGACCCTTTGGAGAGATTGGGAAGATGATTACTCATTAGGGTATTGGAAGCAATTTCTGGGTTTAATTGGATTGGCGATTCTCCTGGACCTGGCAATCTTATCCGAAAACCCATTGGTTTTGTATCCACTGGCGATCCTTTCAGGAATTGCTGTACTGGTTGTTCTGAGCATGTGTTACTCATTGTTAGTTGTTATGCTCATTAAAAAAGATAATCATTACACCACCTGGCGATCCGTATGGGCTCCACTTCTGGCTGGATTTACAATTGCAATTACCCAGACATTTGTTATTGACCTGCTTCGCTTTGCCTTCACCCGCACCTGGGGTGGTTTTAACTTGTAGGAGAAAAATGGAAATTCTTGGAATTTTTTCTGCCTTTGGCCTTTCTGCCAGCGCTGGATTAAATGCATACATTCCTTTATTAGTTGTTGCCTTGCTAGCCAGATTTACTAACTTAATGAAATTACAACAACCGTGGGATGCACTTGCCAGCTGGTGGATTATTGGACTGCTGGTGGTGCTGTCACTGATCGAATTTTTTGCAGATAAAGTGCCTGCCATCAATCATATCAATGATATTATCCAGACACTTATCCGACCTACTGCAGGTGCGATTGTCTTTGCTGCCAGTGCCAATGTTCTCACCGAGGTATCCCCCATATTATCTCTGGCTTGTGGATTATTGGTTGCAGGAGGCGTTCATGCAGTCAAAACTGCCATGATACGGCCAGCTGTGACCGCAACGACAGCAGGTGCAGGCAATGTTCCGGTCAGCATGCTGGAAGACGTAGTCTCGACGGTTGTGTCTGTTCTTTCCGTTCTTGTGCCCATTTTAGTTGTGGTTTTCCTGATTATTTTGATCGCATGGGTCATCTCTAGCCGTCATAAACGGAAGTCGTATCAGGATTAAATTTGCACTTTGAAATTTATTTTGTATACTTAGATAATCATTTTTAGTAATTATTGTATCATCTCAATAATTGACGGCAGGGTGTTTTTGGCGTTCAGGTGCACGCCAAAAACACCCGCTTACCAGGATTAATTGAGACAAGACTAATTATTCAGTAAAGGAGAAGAATATGGGACAGAATGATGATATGACCATTCGCGCACCAGACCCGGGCGATTCAGATCGCTTCAATCAAGTGCCAGATCAGAAACCAGACAGCTCTGGTTTCCAGGATGCACCAAAATTTGAAACACCACCGGTGTATTCAGAACCACCCAGACCAACAGAAGTACCCAGTTATGGCCAGGTGGTTGAACCACCCAGATCAACAGAGATACCCAGCTATGGTCAGGTAGTTGAACCTCCAAAAAAGAAAAACAATAAAACCCTCTGGATCATTATTGCTGTGGTTGTCGCTGTCATTTGTTGTTGTTGTATTGTAGCCATTGTTATTGGAAACAATTTGATGCAGGAATTCGATTTTGAAAATTTAGACGATCTGATGAACGAATTCAGCCAGATCCTAAAAATTGCACCAGCTTTAATTTAATATCTGAGATTTTATTACATAGATAAAAACAATGCGCCCTGTTTCTGATAACAGGGCGTATGATTTTTGCAGTTTATGCACCACCAGCTGTATATAATGCTGGATCTTCCGGAGTTTCTCCGGATGGATCCCAAACATACACCCAGTCACCTACATTAGCCCAATCAAACACAACTTTGGCGTCACCAATCGACAGGTTTACACAACCATGTGATTGAGGATAACCGAAATAAGTGCGCCAATAAGCCCCATGAACTGCTCTGGCTTCATCGTAATACAATGTCCAGGGCACATCTTCTAAATAATAATAATCAGAACGATCGACTTCAAAAGATCCACTCATATTCGTTCGGTCTAATTTTTCATAAATTTGAAATAATCCTGGACGCGTAAAAAATGGATCAACCCCTGATGCGATCAATGCAGCAAAAACAAGTCTTCCATTTTCGTATATGCCTAAGGTCTGTTCGTATAAATTGATTTCAATCCAGCGGTTATTATCCACCCCTTCCGGTGGAGTAGGGTTAAGAATGAACTGGCGGACCTTTCGGCCTTCCACCCATTCATCAATGCCAATCATATACCAATCAGCACCATCCATCATTACAGTGTCATAAATCTGAACAACACTTTCTCGATACAGTCTTTTACCAGACAATTCAGATTGATATCCTGGAGATTTCATAACCTCAATTTGATCCAAGACCCAACCAAACGGATTAGAAGGATTTTGATAAAACATCAATCCCTGGAACCGTCCGGAGCGGATACAACACTCGGTGTGAGCCTCAGCAGCATTTACCCACAGTCCATTCATCAATCGGTAAAAAATTCCATCCTCACGATCCAATCGCTCAGAAACTGCCAGATATTTGAACCCTGCTTCCAAATAACGTGCCGGACTACCCGCAATTGCATCCTCCAAGCTGGCATACACTGGAAAAGAATTTTCGCCAACTGTTAAATACGGAACTGGTGCCAATGTATAATTAACATCCGGCTTGAAGGCAGGTAAAGGTTGAAACGGTAATGAAACCCCCTTTTTATTCATCGTTGTTAAAAACTCCGATGGACCCATCACCAAACAATCAATCTGCTCGTATCCGTAAACGCCCGGTAAACACAGTGGGTCCCCATAAAAGGATTCCTGGTCAGCTGCCTGAACAGAATTAACCATTATACTGGCGGTAAAAACAACTGCCAACAAAAGCAGTAAATATTTCAGGTAATATTTTATCAACATTGATTTTTTTCCTATTCTTACAGATTCTAACAGACTTTATTGATGAAAGTAAATTCATATGTAAATACTTTCTGATAGTGAGTCTTTTCAGGATCGTAGTTAAAGTAATACCAGTGATTATATGCCCACCCAAAATTACCCAAAAACCTTGTTTCGTAAGATGATGCATAAAGGATATAAATCGATTTATATTGATACAGATTATCAGCTATACTAAAGTTCAAAAAGAGGAAATAAAATGTCAGATCAATTACCCGAAGTACTGAATTTAACAAAGATTTTACAGGTTCAAACTGAAGCAGTTGTCAGTAGAACGCTCATTAATCAAAAAACTGGTACAGTTACTTTGTTTGCATTTGATAAAGATGAAGGATTAAGTGAACACACAGCTCCGTATGATGCCAGTGTATATGTATTAGAAGGAGTAATGAAAATAACGATTTCATCTACTCCTTACGAATTAAAAGCAGGAGATCTCATCATTATGCCGGCCAATCAACCACATGCCTTGGAAGCAATCACTCCTGCGAAAATGTTGTTGGTGATGATTCGTTCTTAACCATTTGTTGTTTGTGTAAGTAAAATAACCAAAATTTGGAGGTCTGATGTCAGAACATGTTTATAAGAAAATTGAATTGGTAGGCTCATCAAAAATCAGTATTGAGGATGCAATCCAGAATGCAATTTCTCAGGCAGGAACAACAATAGAAAATTTGCGCTGGTTTGAAGTGATCGAAACGCGTGGTCAGATCGAAGACAATCGCGTTTCTTATTGGCAGGTTACCATTAAAGTCGGATTCACAGTAACAAGATAAAAGCGGTCATTGGTTTAATCTTAGATTCACTCAATGATAAAATTTGAGGGGAACTAAATGTTAAAAAATCAGATAAACCTCATGGTAAAATTTTTACCAGATAATTGATCAATTTCATCCTGGAGGTATTATGGTACGTAAAACAATTGATTTTTATGATTGGCAAATTAAACCACACAGCCTTTGGGATAAACAATGGTTAGTTCTAACAAGTGGCGATTTTCATGCAGGCAAATATAATTCCATGATTGTAGGTTGGGGTGGTTTTGGAACAATGTGGAAGAAACCATTTGCCCTTATCCTGGTGAGACCTCAAAGGTACACCTATGAATATATGGAGAAATTTGACTCTTTTACGCTTTCAGCACTACCTGAAAAATATCGCAAGGCTTTGGAATTAATTGGTACCAAATCGGGTCGAGATTTAAACAAACTCGACTCTACTGGTCTGACCCCCATCCCTTCCAGCCACGTTTCTGCTCCAGGATTGGATGAAGCGGAATTAATCATAGAATGCAGAAAATCCTACTTTCAGGATCTGGATCCTAAACACTTTCTAATCTCATCTATTGCCAAACAATATCCAATGCGGGATTATCATAGAGTTTATTATGGTGAGATATTATCCATAGCAGGAACAAAAGATTTCACTGGATAATTAACCTTCTTCTCCATTTAATAATTTGTGAAATAAATAAGAATCATCTATACTTATTACTTCAATTGAAGTTTCCATCTTAACCTTTTATTTTTTAAGTGCTTGGTCCTGGGGTTTAATGAGTTCATTTATATCCAAATTACGAATTAACTACAAATCGATTCTATTTCTGCTTTTGATCTCTCTTATTCCAATTATTGGTTTGGCAATCAGTATTATATGGATTGATAACAATGGACTTAAAGCCAGTCTGGATGCACCAATCCAAACTTTGACCTGTAATCAATTAGCAAGAATTGATGAAAAAACTCTTTCGATCAACAACATGCTTGGTCAGGTTGCCGATTCTTTAAAAGCAGGAGATCTTAACAATCTTTCAAGAAACCTGGAATCAAGTAAGCTGCAAGAGATCGAAAAAATAATTGACCAAAATCAATATGGCACTCTGCTTGGTCTGGACATCATTCTGGAAGGATTGGACCCCATTCATTTTGGGCAATCCAATATTACTCTTGAAAACAACTGGGTATCTGAATGGAGGCAAATTGACGAAGACAGCCAGGTATTCTGGTATTCCGAAGATAATTCAGTTTTTGCAGTAAAAACCGTTGATGAGAAGGGATCCAGAGTCCTTCTGGTTGCCAATTTACCACTAAATTTTTATCGGGTCATTTTCAAAGATTTACCGGCGGATTTTGGGTACCAACTTTTTAATGAACAAAATCAATCGTTAATTCAGTTTCCATCTCCTAAGGGTGATTTTCCAACTGAAAATTATATGATGCGTCTACCTTCACAGGGAAAAATTGATAGTACTAATTTGCAGGCTACATATTGTACCAATGCTGCAGATTGGAGATTATTTATAATTTCTCCCTTAAATTATTCGGTTGCCAATAACAACTTGCTTTTCAAAATCCTGTTAGTGGTAATTTTAGCGATCACATTATTCATATTGATTTTCGCAATTTTAATGAACCAGAAATTAATCCAACCCGTCAAGGATATTGCTTTCCGTTTAAAGCAATTAAATCACCAAGATAAGCCAGATTTTGAAAGAATACCTGAGAACCCTTATACGGGTGAAGTTGGGGATCTGGTCACCGAATTCAACCAGTTTATTCAAAATCAAAAAATCACTCAAGAGAGAAGTTCCATCCTGGATGAAAAACGAGAACGCTTCGAATTGGCATTACAAGGAAGCAAGATTGGTTTGTGGGATTGGAATCTGAAAAATAATCATTGTTATTACTCTCCTACCTGGAGAAATATTCTCGGTCACACAGAAGAATCGATTCATAATCTCCCCACCGAATGGTTCACCCGCGTTCATCCAGAAGACATTGAATCATTACGAACAGAGATTAACAATCATATTGCTGGAAAAACACCGATATTTGAAAAAGAACACAGAATTCGTCACATGAATGATACCTACATTTGGGTCCTTGCCAGGGGTCTTGCACGAAAAGGTGAAGATGGCGTACCTAATCGATTTGTAGGCACAATAGAGAATATTACCCAGCGGAAATCATTAGAAGCCAGGTTAATGATCGAAGCAATGTATGATCCGCTAACCGGATTACCAAACCGCACTTACTTTTCAGGCATCATTGAACAGTCACTTGGTCGTATTCGCCGACGAGAAGATTATCATTCTGCAGTCCTTTTCATAGATCTGGATCGATTTAAGAGCATTAATGACAATTACAGTTTTTCGATAGGTGATGCGGTATTGCTGGAAATCACCCGCCGACTCAAATATAGTCTCAGATCCATGGACACAATTTCTCGCTTTGGGAATGATAAATTCGGTGTTCTACTTGAGGAAATTAACGGTTTACCCGATACAATCAAAATAACACGTAGAATACATAAGGAAATTAATAAACCGTTCAATTTTTCCGGAGAGATCATTCAACCGACAACAAGTATCGGGATTGTGATGTTATCGCGTGGATACCAGGATTCAAACGAGGTTTTGAGAGATGCCGAATCTGCTATGTTCCAGGCTAAATCAGATGGCCGTGGCAAGTTCGAAATATACGACAAGGAAATTTATTCCTACACACTTTCCAGAATTCGAATTGAAAATGAATTGAAACAAGCATTAAAAAATAAGGAAATCTCCTTATGTTACCAACCAATAATCGACACAGAAACCAATCATGTAATTTTTGCAGACGCTATCTCAATCTGGCAACATCCGGAAAAAGGTTTTATACCAAAAGATCACTATCTATCCGTTGCTGAAGATAGTGGAGAAATTATTCCATTAAATCACTTCCTCTTACGAAAAGCATGCAGTGAAGCTTCGGAATGGTTCTCAAAAGAAAGCTCGGGAACATTATTATCAGTTCCAATTTCCCCGAAAATGATTTTGAAATCTGAATTCACCGAAACTGTTCTTTCAACAATGGCAGATAGTAATTTGCCTAATGAATCTTTGCAATTGGTAATTTCAGAAAGCAGTAAAATCTACAATTCAGGCATTGCTATTCAAGCCATGGTCAATTTATCCAGTATTGGCGTGAAATTCTGCCTGGCGGATTATGGCGTTATTCCTTCTTCACTGGAACAGCTGAAACGATTACCCATTCATGCGATCAGAATTTCTGAAACCCTGACAAAAGATCTTCCGACCAATGAAGAGGATGCAGTTATAACCGAGTCAATTTTTTCACTGGCAAAAATCCTGGGTTTACAGGTTATTGTCACCGGTGTCGATACAAAAGAACAGATGGATTTCTTAACTCAAAAAGGGATTCATTTAATTTCTGGAGACTTTGTTTCCCAACCACTGATGAAGACAGAATTTATTAATTTCTTGACAAGACGATTATAATCACAATTCTCCAATTGGATTCTGAAGATTTTTTCAAGGAAAAATTGTAAAATAGAAGTAAACCAAAATAGCCATTGGAGGCCATCATGCAAATTAAATTATTAGGTGGCGAATTATTAGTAAATATCTGTTATGAAAATTCCGATAAAGAATTTGATGATAATATTTGTTTAAGTTTTAACGAACCTTGCCTTGATGACACGCGAATATTTCGCGCGGCGGAAACAAATCTGTACATCACACCTCAGGAAGCCAGAGAATTAGCTGAGATTCTGCTAAAAGCTGCAGATGCAAGTGATTTATCATCGCATGATTCTGTGTGAATAATAGAATTCAAACAGCTTGATTAAGGTAAACAAATGAACAAACAACTAGAAACAGCTTATCAATCACTCGTAGAAAAGTTAAACAATATCAATTTAGAGATATTAATGGATAAATTTTATTCTCATGCACCGATTTACGCCTGGCGTTTTGGCTTGGGACCGATTGTTGGACGTTACATCATGATCATTTCACAGATCAACCACAAAACAGGTAACCCATGCAAGACATCCATGGAATATTTTGAAATTAATGGGATCAAATATATAGCGAATTTATTTGGTGTTCAATCACAATGGTACCGGAATATTATGTCTAACCCCCGCGTCTCCATCCAGACCTCTGATGGAACAGAGCAAATGGTAGCTGTATCTGTTACACAGGATGATGAGTTAATTAATATCATTGAGTGGCTGTTAAACCGCAACCCAAAATTTATCACACGCTATATGAATGAATTTGGTGTACAACCATCCCGGAAAGATATACTCAAACATAAAAATGATTTAATTTTCTTGCGGTTTGATCCTACCAGTGAACCCACTCCCAGAGGTTTGGAAGTTGACCTGGCCTGGATCTGGCCAATTCTGTTGGTCTGGACTATGCTTTCAAAACCCAAACGAAGAAAGTAATTCTACTGTTCATACACACCATGATCACCTGGTCATTATCAGAATGAACCAGGTTTTGCTGATTAATTTTTTTACAATTAATCACTCAAGATTTAGCTGCATTTGATGAACCTTGGATGTTTACAAATCGCAGTATTGCAGTACAATAATGCGCAGGGAGAAAAATGAACACTCAATCCAGCATCGAACACGAAAAATTTCAAACAGGTGGTGTTACCATCGTTTCCTCTGCACATGCAGTCCATGATACCTATACCGCTTTTTTACCTGCTTTACTTCCTGTCCTCATTGAAAAATTCACATTAACAAACACACTGGCTGGTCTATTATCTGTTTTCTTAACGATCCCTTCTTTGCTTCAGCCCTTTATTGGTCATTTAGCGGATCGGGCAAATCTACGTTTACTGATTATTCTCACACCTGCAATTACCGGTGCAGCCATGAGTCTGCTCAGTATTGCACCCACGTATGGATTTCTGATCTTTTTACTGATTTTAGCAGGTCTCAGTTCCGCATCCTTGCACGCAATAGGACCAGTCCTTAGTGGAACATTTGCAGGTAAGAAACTGGGGCGAGGAATGAGTTTCTGGATGGTTGGCGGAGAGCTTGGCAGAGCGTTAGGTCCACTGATAGTCGTTACGGCTATCGGTTACCTGACCTTAGACGGCATCCCGTGGTTGATGATTGCCGGGGTGTTCACATCCATATTTCTTTATGGAAAACTGAAATCCATCACGACCCAACCTCACAACAATGGCAATCACATACCCTGGAAAACCGGACTTAAATTGATGCGAAAGGTAATGGCACCTATTGCAATTCTGATTTTTGCTCGTTCCATGATGGTCGCTACGTTAACTACTTTTATGCCTACCTATCTAACCTCTGAAGGATCGAGTCTATGGGTGGCTGGAGCATCATTATCTATTTTGGAAACTGCTGGTGTGGTCGGAGCCTTTTTATCAGGATCACTCAGTGACCGTTTCGGACGAAGACGGATGCTTGTTATTTCGTTTATTGGAACGCCTATCTTCATGTTTCTTTTTATCTTCACCAAAGGGATATTACAGGTTCCTTTATTAATCCTTCTGGGTTTTTTTGGCATTTCCATCACCCCGGTAATTATGGCTATCGTGCTGGAAAACTTCCCGGACAACCGATCCTTCGCAAACGGGGTCTATATGGCTTTCAGCTTTGCATTAATGGCGTCCGCAACTTTATTCGTTGGAAAACTAGCAGATCTTGTCAACCTCAGGTTTACATTCATCATCAGTGCAGGCTTAATTCTCTGTGGATTACCTTTTATTCGATTGTTGCCCAAATCAATAAAAATTATTTAGCCTGTCTGAAAAAATTTTCCTTCACCACTTTGGAACATAAATCAAACGATTTACGTCCTATTAATGAAGGAGTTTCGAATGAAAAACAAGAATCTAATCTTAATTATTGTTGCTGTACTATTTTTAATGTTGTGTTGTGTAACAGTTGTCGTTGGATCAGTATTTGCTTATTTACGATTAACGCCGCAATCCTCTCAATTTTTCAATGATGTGATTGAACCTGGTGACTCCTTGAATGATAAACCAATCCAGGTGTTTCCTGATGGTTCTTATGAGAATCAACAAACCATTTTTGTGGATGACCTGACAATAAATATGATGGAATCATTTCCTATACAGGTAAGTGTTACTGTCATTGGTAACTTGCCAGACGGATGCACACGAATTGTTGATAGCCAATCTGAAATGATTGATGACTCAATATTTGAGTTGCAAATATTTACTGAACGTCCTGAAGACATGATGTGTACCATGGCTCTGGTACCATTCGAAGAAACGATAAACCTGGATGTCAAAGGATTACCAGCCGGAACATATACAGTCAAAGGATTTGGCCTGGAAAATTCGTTTACCTTTGATGTGGATAATAAATAATTTCCTGCCAGATACCCCTTCCTTCTGGGATAACAGCTCACCAAGTTTGGTGAGCTGTTCTTTTACCTGTTCAATTCACCTGCGGTACAATAACAAAAAGGAACAGATCAAATGGACATAAGAGCCTACAATCGAGAAGCATGGAATAAAGAAGTCGAACAAGGCAACCCCTGGACGATACCGGTAAACCATGAGCAGATTCAGCAGGCTCGCGAAGGAAATTGGAGCGTGGTTCTCACGCCAACGATTCCCGTGCCAGTAAATTGGTTTCCGGATTTTAAAGGAAAACCAGTCTTATGTCTTGCGAGTGGCGGTGGGCAACAAGGTCCCATATTAGCTGCTGCAGGAGGTTGCGTTACCGTTTTGGATAACTCCCCGCGTCAGTTAGAAAAAGATCAATCCGTTGCCATGCGAGAATCCCTCGATATTGTGACTGTTGAAGGGGACATGCGTGATCTATCCATATTTCCTGATAATCATTTCGTTCTTATCTTCCACCCTGTCTCCAATGTTTTTGTACCAGAAATTCGATCCGTTTGGCTGGAAGCATTCCGCGTACTTCAACCGGGGGGTATTCTGTTATCTGGTTTCACAAACCCGATAAATTATATATTTGATTGGCAGAAAATCGATCATGAACAAAAACTCGAAGTGAGGTACCGTCTACCTTATTCAGATCTAAAAGACCTGCCACCTGATCAATTGGAGGAATCTCTGCAAGCTGACAATCCCGTGGAATTCAGTCATTCGTTTGATGATCAGATTGGTGGTCAAATCGATGCAGGATTTGCCATCACAGGTTTTTATGAAGATCATGACCCAGGTGGTCTCATCGACCAATATATGCCAACTTTTTTTGCGATGCGAGCGCTAAAACCAGACGGTTAGTTCATCATCCTACTTCTTTAAGATAATCACGGATCATCAAAGCAGCAGTAGCCCCTTCTCCTGCGGCAGCAGCTGCCTGCTTGGTTGAACCCGAACGCACATCCCCCGCAGCAAATACTCCTTTGATTTTGGTTTGGAGTGTTTTATCCGTGATGATAAATCCACGGGAGTCTAAATCCCCTTTGCCTTGCATCAGTTCGCTGTTAGGATCAAGACCGATAAAGACAAACACCCCATCATAAACCCATTCTTTTAATTCACCGGTGCTTCGATCCTTAACAACCACGGATTTCAATCGTTTTCGGTCATTAGCTTTTAATTCTACAACTTCATGGTTGACAGTAACGCGCATATTCGGCATGGAAGCGACCTTCTCCTGTACGATCTTGCTGGCATTGAGTTCTGGCAGGAATTCAACAATATCCACCCGTTTAGCAAATTTCGTCAAGAATAAACCCTCTTCAAATCCACTGTTGCCACCACCTATCACCAGAAGATTTTTTCCCAGATAAAAAGCAGCGTCGCAGGTTGCACAAAAGTGAACACTCATCCCCACCAGGCTATCCTCTCCTGGAACCCCAAGGCGACGATAATGAGCCCCTGTTGCCATCAGAACAGCTTTACTGCCATAACTGCGCTTATTTCTGGTTGTCACACAAAGATAACCACTTTCTTCCCTCTCCACCTGTTTTACCTCAGCAGCTTGTAGAATTTCGACTCCAAATCGGCGTGCCTGTCTCCCCAGGCGATCAGCAAATTCACTGCCAGAAATACCCTGATCAAATCCCGGGAAATTTTCCATTGACTGGGTCATGCCAGCCTGACCACCCAATGCTCCGCGTTCAATAACCAGAGTTTCAAATCCTTCTCTCGCCAGATAGATTGCAGAAGTTAATCCTGTGGGTCCACCCCCAATAATGATTACATCATAAAAAGAACGTTTCGCTTCAGTTTGTAATCCTAATTTTTCAGCCAGTTGTGCATTTGAGGGTTCCACCAGAACAGAACCATCCGGAAAAACAATTGTTGGCACACTGCGTTTTCCTTCATTTATCTTTTCCACAACTTCCATATATTCAGGATTTTCTTCAATATCAATGTTTACATAAGAAATACGTTGTTCACCAAAGAATTTCTTTGCACGTTTACAATCAGAACACCAAGTTGTACTGTAAACAATGATCTGGTCAGATTGTTTTTCCATCTTTTCTCCTGTCTCATTTATTAACAATATTATTCTATTATACAAAACAGAGTGGGCAATGTGAATCGATGTTAGAACGTCTTTTTACCAGATGGTGGTATCTTTTCTACATAACCAACCAACTGAGGTTTTCATCTCTTTTGTTCACGATTTTCATAATTGGCCGGCTGCGTACCCATAACCAGATGGTCTGGGTGAAATTTGCGACCGAGAATCCAATTAATCCCACATATAAACCTGTATATTCACCAATCACCACCCCTAACCCCAATACGATCAATACGGTAATCAGAAAAATTGCCATACTCTCCGGGATACCACGCGTATTTCTACTATACAAAATAGCACCCTGATACCAGGATTGCAGGACACTCAGAATTGGCATGGGTAATCCAAACCAGAAGCCAATTCTGGCTAATTCAACCAATGAGGGCGGTAACCCTGATACATAACTAAACCATAGCAAAGCCAACGGTGTGGCAGCCAGTAGAAAGTGAAGCCCGACAAGCGAAATTGATAAATTCGTTGAAAACTTTCGTAATTCTTTGGATGATCCAGGTTGGTCTAGAATCGCCACCACAACTTCATTAAATGCCAGTCCAAGACTGCGTAACATAAATATCAGGCCACTCACCACCGCCCACACAGCCAGAGAATCGAGTGCCCTGGGCATTCGACTCAACGCCGCACTACCAATTGGTTGCCAAACTAGTGAGAGAAATGATGTCAGTGCCAATGGAATATAAAAAGCGAAAAAAATCTTCCAGGTTAAATTTTCTGCTTTTTTTGCTGGTTTTAATTGATATTTTAGTATGGGTCTTACGCGAATTCCGGAGTAAACCGCTTCAGCCAGGGTGCTCAAACCTTGTGATGTCGCTCCAATAATATACCCAGGAATGGAACCAATCAGCAAGCCTGTGCCTAACACAACCACATCGGTACACAAACGGATGATCGTTCCCACGCCAACAGCCTGTGAGTGTCCAAAACGGATCATGACACCCTGTTGAAAACGACGATAAGCTATCGACCAGGTCCAGGGTAACATAAACCGCAGTCCCATTCTACCGCTCTCGATGATTTCTTCCGGCACACCCAATAACTCAACAACCACGAAATCATATAGAGGAGTAAAAGCTACCAGAAAATGAAGAAAGGTTAACAATGCTCCCATGATCATCATGAATCGATAGATCTTTTGATAAGAATCCCAATCCTTGCTCAACGCAGTTGACGCCGACAACAACATGATGACTGGTGCTTCAATAATCAAAGCCAAAGGAAAAACAATCCCTCCATGTGTGGCCAGACTAATCTCCGGGTTAGCCAGACGTGCCATCACAGCAGAAATCATTGGCATTTCAACACCCATCAACAACCAGGAGGCTGCCAATGGAAACCAGATCTTAATAATCTTTTTTTGTTGTGGGCTCACACTAAATATGTTCATCATGGTTCGAGGTATTCTACTGCAAAAAGATTATTTGAGCATTTATAAAATTGCTAATTGAATTTTCTGATATTAGGATGTAACAGGTTAATCGTTCCTACTACGATTGCGATAACTACACCACAAATGATCATGGTAGTCGGTGAACCATACATATCTGCTAACCATCCGACCAATAACGCGCCAATTGGATAACTTCCCATGAACACCAGGATATAGATACTCATAACCCTTCCACGCAGATGGTCAGGAACGTGGGTCTGAATTAGTGCATTGGAAATGTTGACCACAGACATAAGACTCCAGCCAAGAACAACCAGCATAATTATTGAAACAGGTAATATACGGATACTTCCCAACAAGAAAATTGCAAATGGCATTACCAGGCCGCCAAATGTCCAGATTTTTCCTCTCACCACCCGTGAACCAAGATTTGCAATCATCAATGCTGCTGCTAATGAACCTGCACCACGTGCGGAAAGCAAAAGCCCATTGGTTGTAACATCTCCCTTAAGTACAGTATTCGCCCAATCCGGCATAAGAGTCATCAAACTGAAACTAAACATTGCCACAGCTGCCAGGTTTATTAAGAGATATCGAATTTCAACATGCCCAACGGCAAATCGCAACCCATCTTTTAGATCAGAAAAAGGCGATTTTTTCAGAGCAGTAATTTTACGAGGTGGCACATTCATCATCAACAAAGCAGCGATTACACCCAGGAACGATATTCCATTAATGGTGAAACACCATGCTGGCCCTAACCAGGCATAAATAAGTCCAGCAACAGCAGGTCCAACAATCGTGCCCAGATTAAATACTGAGCTATTCAATGCAATCGCGTTGGTAAGATCGTCTTTTGGCACCATATCAACAACAAATGATTGACGGGCAGGGGCATCAAAAGCATTGGCTGTTCCTAAAAGGAATGCCAGGACAATAATATGCCAGGGTTGGACCAAATCCATGAAAGTCAATATTGCTAAAATGAAACCCAGCACCATCATAGAAGTTTGGGCAAATAAAATCACCTTTCGACGTGAAAACCGATCGGAGATTAATCCAGAATATAAAGAGAAAAGCCAGATTGGAATCCCACTGGCGAAACCTGCAATACCCAACATTACAGGCGAACCTGTGAGCTCAAATAAAAGATAACTCTGGGCAGTTGCCTGCATCCAGGTACCAATCAAGGATACCATCTGACCACTAAACCAGAGTCTGAAGTTTCGGTACTTTAGCGCTGTAAAAGTTTGGGATAATTGTAAGTTCATGTTGGCGCTACTATTTTGTCCATCATAATCCTGATTTTTCCTTGATCAGTTCAGATATGTTTTTCTATTCTATATCGAATTAATAATATCCAAACTCCTTTGAAAGATCAAATGACCTGAAGGTTACACAATCAGCAGAGCTGACTATATATCTCAATTAAATCATGCTAGAATACATAGGTTATTTATGGCTTTGTCTGACCTGTAAGCAGATGAGTTTCAATCTAATTGAAATCAAAAAAATTGAAAGGAATATAAATGAGTACAAAATCCTGGAAATATCCCCCTGAAATGATGATTGACGCAAAAAAACAATATAAAGCAACTTTTAAAACCGATGTAGGAGATATCGTCGTAAAATTATTCGCTGACAAAACACCAAAAACTGTTAACAATTTCGTATTCCTCGCGACGGAAGGCTTTTATGATGACACGATCTTTCACCGTGTGATTGCTGATTTTATGGCCCAGGGTGGAGATCCTACCGGTACGGGGATGGGCGGTCCGGGTTATAAATTTGGCGATGAATTTCATCCATCTTTAAAACATAGTAAACCTGGAATTCTATCGATGGCAAATGCCGGCCCCAACACAAATGGTTCACAATTTTTCCTGACACATGTCCCCACTCCCTGGTTGGACAATAAACATACTGTGTTTGGTGAAGTTTCCGAAGGGCTGGATGTATTGCTTTCCATTCCAGCACGTGATCCTTCCAGACGGAATGCTCCAGCAGTCAAACTTCTTGCTGTTGAAGTTACGGAAGAGTAAATTCTTCTAATCAAAAATCCCTCATCAAATAGATTGAGGGATTTTTTTATGCAATTTTTGTGTCTTTTCAACAATTAGCGGTCAGGGTGTTTTTGACGTGCAGGCGCACGTCAAAAACACCCGCCCACCCCCGATTTATTTATAAGTTACCAATTTTTTTATCATATCGTTGAGTAATCTGACAAATTCCTTAGAATTTGTTTCTGCTTGACTACCTGATCCAGACCATTTTAGGCTACAATAATGCTATTGATTAATTCTTTTTCACTTCATTAACCTGGGGATTTTATTATGGAATTATTCTTAACACCGGCTTCAATCAGTTATATCGCTCAAACAATGGTTTTTCTGGGTATCACCATTTACCTTATTCTTAAAAATAATGGCACCAAAGCTAATTTTTGGTTGGCTGTTTCATTTTCCATTATGGTCGCAGCAGGTCTGGCTGGTTTTATCGGTGTATCCAGCCTGCGGTTTCAAGCAGAAGGCATGTTGTTGCATGACACATTATTGGTTTTAGGATTAGCTTTAATCACACAGTTTGCATATAACTTTTCAACCATAAAATCTGTGGGAGAAAAGCAAGCAAAATCAATTCTCTGGGTCAACTACTTGCTAACAATTGCAGCTATTACAATAAGTGTAATTTACCTCTATCGCTTTATCAATCATCCTCTTTTGAGTTTCGTTCCTATCATAATCAAAATTTTCCTGGTTTTAGAGATTTCCTGGTTAATGATGTTTTTCGTCTACATGACCGTAAAACTGTCAACACTTGAAACAAATAAAAGTTGGTTTTATCGTTTTTTGCACCCTCAGGGAAGATTGGCAATTGCAGCACAAGGTTTTGGTTATTCATTCATTGCTTTGTGGTTTTTCTGGTTGCTAAGCATATTCCTATCCATTTACGGTTTTAATAATATTTCCTTTTTTATTTTCACCCTGGTAACACCATGGGCACTGACTTTCTTTGTCATCGCATTGATAAATCAAACCATTCGCAAAGCATCTTTTTTCTTCAAATTTTTCATCATTATTTTACTGACAACCTTCACTGGTATAAGTTCGGCTTCCTGGTTAACCGCACCAGCAAGTGCTGCAAATTATTTCACGATGTTCCCCATTCCCAACCTGCACACTATTCACTTTGAACAAAACAATGCCGTATATGAAATTAATTATTCTGAATTTATTTTTTATGAAGAAATCGGGAAGGAAATTGTATTTCCAGAAGGTGAAACAACTGTCAGCGAGGAATTAGAATTCACATTTCCATTTTCAGGTGAAAATTGGGAATCCATCTTAATTAATAAAAAAGGTTTCGTTGCCTTCAATGAGAACCCGGTAAATCTGGATAAATTATCTTTACCTGGAAACCCCAATCCTATTATTGCTACATTGTACGTAAAAGATCTCAAACCCTCAGAAAATAGCACTGTGTTTGTCAACCATCAGGATGATAAAACCATTATCACCTGGTTCCTTGCCTCTGAGGATCCTGACATGGATATCAGTATAAACACACAACTCATCCTGACACCGGTTGGTGCATTTGATATTTCCTACTACGACGTTCGGGTTAATATTATGAATGATCCATACATACCAACTGAAATGCAACAGGTCAGTGGTTTTTTCTTAGGACCTAATGATCAATTCCCTACCAGGATTAAGTTTGACAACCAATTACCATTGACCAGCATCAATTGGAAAGGTGTGTATCAAGATTATTATATTGATTTCCGAGACCATTTACACTGGTCAATTTCTATGCAGTTTATTGCTATGTTGCTTGTCGCATTATTAATGCTGATTCTATACCCAATTCTCATTGAAACAAGCCTTGTAAAACCTATCCAAACAATTCGTACTGGAATTTCTCACGTGGTGCATGGTGATCTAACTGTAAATGTGGAGCCTCGTTTTAGTGATGACCTTGGACAGACCACTTTTGAATTTAATCAAATGGTCAGGATACTTAACGAGAAACACCAGAATTTTGAAGATCATATACAGAGTCTGGATGATAAATTAAACCTGCGCAATATGGAATTGCAGCAAACGCTGGATAAATTAGGCAATGAGATTAATAATCGCAAGAAGTTGAAAACATATCTCGATAAGTGTATTCAGCAGAATCGAAAGCTGGAGATCACAGATGAATTGGGTTGTAATAATCGTACTCAGCTCTTAAATATATTGGAAGATGAAATCAAACGAGCTAAGAGATATAACACAACATTATCATTTGTCATTGTTGATCCTGATTATCTCCGTATGATTAACGATACATATGGATTTTCAACGGGTGATGAAGTCTTAAATACTTTGGTTGAATTATTACTGACCAATATACGTGAAACTGATATTGTTGGAAGAATTGGTGGTGAAGAGTTTGCTATCATCATGCCTCAAACCATTGGAAAAGATGCACTTATAGGCGCTAATCGTATCAGAAATTTGATTGGGGCTAAACCTGTCGAAACCAGCAAAGGTCAGATTAGGTTGTCTGCCAGTATGGGTGTCGTAGAAGTTGCCAATGAAGGAGTTGCTTCCATAGATTTGATTCTTCACCAGGCTAATTTAGCACTCGAAATGGCTAAGAAAAAAGGACGTAACCAGGCTGTTTTATACAACAGTTCCATGGAGAAGACAATTACCTAATTAGAGTGTCTGACCAGGTCAGCGTAAAAAGGGGTTTGGGAAACAGCTTTACCCAGGATCAGAATATCAGTCCTTTCATCCAGATTACCCATTTAATCTCTTCTGATTTTATTCATTTACCAATTACTGACAAATCTATCAAAAACTATCAGAATGATTAGGGGTTATTAATAAACATATATATTGAATTGAATATGCCCTCTCAACGTACTACAATAAAAATGAAACCCTGGCTATTCAATTTATGGATTAGAAGGAGGTCACAAGATGATCACAGCACAAAATATTTTAGAAATTAAAGGCAAAGATATTTGGACAGTGTCACCTGAGGATACAGTTTACGATGCACTTCGTTTAATGGCTCGTGTTGATGTCGGAGCGCTTATGGTTACAGAAGGAGATAAGCTGGTTGGAATTATTTCTGAACGAGATTATGCTCGTAAAGTTATTCTCTTAGGAAAAACATCCAAAGAAACGTTGGTTAAAGAGATTATGACCAAGAAGGTTATCTCTATTCATCCTATGCAAACCTGCGAAGAATGTATGGATATTATGACAAAAAATAAAATACGACATCTTCCGGTGATGTTGAACGGAAAATTACTTGGGGTTGTTTCTATTGGTGATGTGGTAAAAAACATCATTTACAAGCAACGCGAGAAAATTAAGGATCTCTCACTAGGTAAAGTAATTTAACAAACCTTACCTGGGTAAATAAATTTAATAATCAAAAACAGAAGCAGCTTGTTAAGCTGTTTTTGTTAACACCATTTTCGTTATAGATTCTGGGTTTTTGGCAAAGCCAACTATCTGTGAATGTTTTAATCCCATACTATAATTAATGTTGATCATTCATCCAGAAGGAGGTAACATGTCGAATCCACGTACGATTAGAGCACCCCGAGGAACTGAATTAACCTGCAAATCTTGGCTGACAGAAGCCGCATATCGGATGATTCAGAATAATCTTGATCCGGAAGTGGCGGAAAAGCCGGAAAGTCTGGTTGTATATGGAGGGAGTGGTCAGGCTGCAAGAAATTGGGAATCCTTTGATGCAATCCTTGAATCTCTTAAAAATTTAGAGAATGACCAGACTTTGCTGGTTCAATCCGGAAAGCCAGTTGCTGTATTTCAATCACATCCAGATGCTCCACGGGTCTTGATTGCGAATTCTAATCTGGTACCGCATTGGGCTACCCAATCCCATTTTGACGAATTATCCAAAAAAGGATTAATCATGTATGGCCAGATGACCGCTGGGTCCTGGATTTACATTGGAACTCAAGGAATCCTTCAAGGCACCTACGAAACACTGGGTGCATTGGCCACACAAAAAGGCTGGCCTTCTCTCAAAGGTAAATTTGTGTTAACCGCTGGTTTGGGAGGTATGGGAGGAGCACAACCGCTGGCAATTACGATGAATGAAGGGGTTGGATTGTGTGTAGAAGTTGATCCTGATCGTGCACAGCGCCGACAACAAATTGGATACGTGGATGTGGTAGTGGACACTTTGGAAGACGCGATGACGCTGGTTGAGGAAGCATTAGACCAGCAAAAACCGCTTTCTGTTGGATTGATCGGAAATGCAGCTGATATTTATCCAGAATTAGTTCTGCGAGGGATCACACCTGATGTCGTTACGGATCAAACTCCAGCCCACGATGTCATGATGTATGTGCCGTCAGGTTTTTCCGTGGAAGCTGCTGCAGCGTTAAAAGCAAAAGACCCACAGGAATATACACGTCGATCATTGAATTCCATGTCCAAACACGTGGAAGCCATGTTGGAATTCCGGCACCGCGGAGCTGAAGTATTCGACTATGGAAATAACATTCGCCAACGAGCATTTGATAATGGTGTAAAGCATGCTTTTGACTTCCCGGGTTTTGTGCCTGCCTATATACGCCCTCTATTTTGTGAAGGAAAAGGACCTTTCCGCTGGGTTGCACTTTCTGGTGACCCGGAAGATATTTATCGAACTGATGAAGCGGTTGCTGAACTTTTCCCAGAGGATGAACACTTACAACGCTGGTTGAAATTAGCCAGAGAAAGAGTTCCGTTCCAGGGGTTGCCCTCCCGTATTTGCTGGCTGGGATATGGCGAGCGGTTAAAAGCAGGATTGAAATTTAACGAATTGGTCGCAAAAGGGATTGTGAAAGCCCCTATTGTTATTGGTAGAGATCATTTGGATGCCGGATCTGTCGCATCACCCAATCGTGAAACTGAGTCTATGTTGGATGGTAGTGACGCAATCAGCGATTGGCCGATCCTGAATGCGATGATTAATGCAGTGGGTGGAGCAACCTGGGTATCCTTCCACCATGGTGGTGGTGTTGGAATCGGTTTTAGTCAACATGCAGGTATGGTCATTGTTGCGGATGGTACGCCTGAAGCGGCTAAACGGCTGGAACGCGTTCTGACCACCGATCCGGGAATGGGAGTGGTACGTCATGCAGATGCTGGTTATAATAAGGCCATTGATGCAGCAAAAAGACATGGAATAATCATCCCAATGCTGAAAGGTTGAAAACATTAACCGCAAATTGCGTTTTTTCTGGTTTTTTCTAACGATACTGATTGGATTACTGATCGGATTCTATTTTGGTTGGGTACGTACTCCTTCATCCATAGGGACGACACAACTATCGAACCTGCGCAGTGATTATCTGGCTGATTATGTGCTGATGGCTGCAGAATCCTATGAACAACATCAAAACCTGGAATACACAACCAGCCAATTGGTTTTATTAGGGAATGAACATCCATTACGATACATTCAAAAAGCCATTATTGTCGCTGAAAATCTCGAATATAGTCGTGAAGATCTGGAAAAATTGGCGATTTTGGCGCAAGTCTACCAGATTCCTGAAAACTCAACGGAGGCGCCATGAACTCCAGATTTCAGGAAGAAAGACGCCAACCTCCGTATTACTTGTTAACCGGTTTATTACTGGGATTAGCATTAGGTTTTGTTTTAACGATGGTAATCCTACCAGTTCAATATTCCAATGTTCCCCCAGAAACGCTCAACACCACAGATAAAGATCGTTATCGGTTGATGATCGCAATGGCTTTTCAGGCGAACCAGGATCTGGGAAGAGCGTCTGCACGATTGGGATTATTGCGCGATGATGATATCGCCGGGCAATTGATCCAGCAATCCAGACGGAGCGAGACGAAAAGTGATGCGCAGGTCTTATTGAATCTAGCCCAGGTGATACAAAATCCTCTCGTCCAACCCGTAGTGCAATCTCAACCCACGTATGAATTACCTGCTACTGATCATGCAGATTTCACCCTGACATCTACTCCGTTTCCGACGGAAAGCATGACGCCCACCGAAAGTATAAATGAAACTCAGCCTGCAACATCTACCCCGCAACCCACTCGCCAGCAGTCAACATCCATTGTTCAAAATAGCCCTACACCAAATCTCAGTTCAGATCTACCTTTTCAATTAACCGAAAATGAAATCATTTGTAATGCATCTTATAGCGAGTCGTTAATCCAGGTGGAAGTCTTTGATGCAGAAGGCGAGCCAATACCTGACGCCCGTATAACCGTCACCTGGTCAACAGGACAGGATACTTTCTTCACTGGTTTTTATCCCGAAATCAGTCTGGGTTATGCAGACTTTACCATGACACCTGTAACAATATATAGTGTTAAGGTTGGAAATATTGGTGAGATGGTTACAGATCTAACGGCATCAAAATGTACAGATGATTCCGAAAATACTTTCTGGGGCAGCATTTATTTAAGATTTGACGCTCCATAATCCAACCATCACCAGATTGTGGAATTTATGTTTGTCCTTTACCTTCAGATTTTATCTGTTGTAAAAGCTGGCGGTATTGGTTTGAATTGGGTGGATTCATAGCTATGATGGCTTCAACCATTTCTAATGCACTTCGTCTATCTCCACTATCCAGGAGTTGGTCAGCCATTTTATCCATTTGTTGGATCGCTTTTGAAGTATGCCCATAACGGATAAACGCATCCATTAAGCGTTTCCGAATGTGAATATTTTCTGGATGCTCTTTGAGTAATTCGTTCAGGAATTGAACCACTTCTTTCGTTTTTTGGCTTTCTTCTAATATTTTCACAAAATCGTCAATCTCTTTTAATGCAGCCGGTAATTGTCCCAAACGCATATTAATATCAATCAATTGAGCACGAGAGGCTTTATCTTCAGGTTGAAGGGATCGCAATTGCTCAAAAATCCTTAATGCCTGTCGCCAATCCAGTCTTTGCATATCAATGTCGGCAATTTTTGTTAATATTTGTACAGCCCATTTACGATTGGTGCGTGATTGTTGTGCTAAACGCAATGCTAATAGGTATGATTGTCTGGCCTTATCCAACTCGGCCAAACGGTAATAGATCTCTCCCATTTCCAGATACTCATGAATCGCTTCATCGATTTGATTGCTATTACTCAAAAGTTCAATCAGTTTGTTGCGAATGGATAAGTCCATGGGAGCAAATTCTGTAACTTTTTTTAACACGCGAATAGACTGATCGGATTCTCCACGCACCTCATAAAGTTCAGCAACCAGCAAATATTTCTTAATCGCATCTTCAACCTGTCCACTTTTAGCCATCAGCTCCCCTATTTGAATGTGAAGTGGCATATATGTAGGCGCAAATTGCAAGGCGTGGAAAGCTTCCTCCATGGCAGATCGATAAAAACCGCGTTGGGTCAACTCACGAACATTTGCCAGGGCTTCGACTACCTGACCTGAACGAGAATGAAGCAACATTTCAATTAATGGAACTGGTGGATTATCCTCACTCACTGCCGGCATTTGGGCACGTGCTTTCTTTAGGTATTCCCGCCAATCTGCCCGCATCAATTGCGATCGAACGTTCTGGCAAACTGCCATGAGATTTTTTGGATTGGTTTCATGCTGTTGTGCTTCTAGAATTGGTTCATACAATTGCTTCAGTTCATCCACATATTCTTCCGGTATTGTCATCAGGTCAGCAAGGCGATAAGCCTGTAAATAAGCAGTTGTAGCATCCTGTAAAATATCCTGTTTTTCATTGATTTTTCCGATCAGAAGATAGGATGCAATTGCATATTCTTTTCTACGTAATGCA
>JAHYJK010000024.1 GCA_019429225.1 Anaerolineaceae bacterium | reverse complement strand
GTGATAGGAGCGACAGTGGTACACCCGGACACATCTCGAACCCGGAAGTTAAGGCTGTTAGCGCCGATGGTACTTGGGGGGCGACCCCCCGGGAGAGTAGGTCATTGCCAAGAAACTTTTTTTGATTCTATCAAATTAAAATGAATTTCCCTTCTACATTGAAGAGAAATTCTTTTTAATTATTCAATTTGAAAGAAATAATTACATTTCTTCTCTGAAGATTAATCCATATTTCTTTCGCGCAGCTAACCAGGCTTTTCGTAATAATTCATAAACTTCTTGGGGATCATGGATATTTCGAAGGACAACCGTAGGAGAAGTTTGATCCGCACCTTTTATGATGATATCTCCAATTCCTAAAATTCGCTCACTTACATTCTGAGCAATATCAATATCCTGCACCCTGATGAGTTCGTAATTTTCAATGTCTTTTCCAATTAGCCCAGTAGTAATCTTGATGCGTTCATTGGTCAGGGTGTAATGTTCAACGAGTGATAAGAATGGTCGTCCCTCCCAAATAATCGTTTCTTCATCGTCCAAATCAACCACTGGTTTTGCAGTGGTAACTGGTTTGGCCACATCTTCTAATAATTCATTGACCATTACTAATAGATTGTCTGCCAGATGATCGACAAACTTGTTTTGTTGATCCATGGGTATCGAATTGATGGGTAATCCACTTTGGGCGATGGCTTTCCAGATACTACTTTTTACTTTGGCTTGATATGTATCGATTGACATTGTGACTCTCCTGAAAAATTTAATTCTGATGGGAAATCTGCTCTTGATTATTATTAATCATACTTCACTCTGTTGAAGATGATAAAAATTATTATAGACGGAAAGTCCAAATTTCATTGTTGAAACGTTCTTTGACCAGTTCCTGTGCGCGCGATTTTTCCTGTTCTGAATAATCTCCAAAGGCAATCTCGCGATTTCTTTTGAAACCCATGACCAATGCTTTTTTTAAGTCTTCGATGCTGGCACCGGTTTGATCGACAACGCTGGTCACCCGTTTTTGGACACTTTTGATTAATTTATCAGATATCTTTTGATCACTCACATTTAATAAGCTGAACATTTTTTCAACATCCACCTGATAAAGTATGGTGCCATGTTGTAAAAGGATCCCATTGCGACGGGTTTGGGCATTGCCCGAAATTTTCTGTTCATTAACCAGAATGTCGTTGATCGGGGAGAAAACTGCATCAATCCCTAATTCTTTTAATGCGAAGATAATATCATCACAAATCACGCGATACGATTCAATGATATTGGTGGGAAACATTTCCAATGGCGCAATCAGACTGTAGGTAACTTCTCCCAAGCGGTCATGATACACAGCGCCACCACCAGTCAAGCGCCGGACGACATCCACCCCGGTATTTTTAGTGGCATCCAGATTGACTTCATTTCGGACACCCTGAAAGACGCCAATGGAAACAGCGGATGGTTCCCAGCCATAAAATCGGATGGTTGGTTGCGATATGTCTTTGCGCACAAATTCCATGATGGCTTCATCCAATGCCATGTTGGTAAAGGCGTTGAAGTATTGAAACGTAATCATGCGGAATATTTTCATTGGGTCGCCTCTTCGAGGGTATTGATAATATCATCCACGCTGATGCCAATCATTTCAGCTTCATTGCTGTCCAGAATATATCTCGTTTTCCTGATCAATACATCTTTTTGAATGGGGACTGCAACACCGGTCAATTCTGTAACGATCTGATCGAGCGTCTCTTCCGGATGCAGGAAAAAATCACCGGTGATTTTCAGGCTCTCAATCCGATCCCCATAGGTTACATCCAGACACAGCAATTTTCCAAACTTACGGGTGATGGAATTCGTTTTCATCATTCGCTTTCAGCTGAGTATAATGAGCGGTGGACATTGCTTAATGCCCGTACCTGCTCAACTGCATGGTAGGAGGAGCGTACCAGAGGAGCGCTTTCCACCCAGCGGAATCCGAGCTCATACCCGTATTCTTTCAATTCCTGGAATTCCTCCAGGGTGTAGTAGCGCATGATGGGTAGATGCTGGCGGCTGGGTTGCAGGTATTGCCCTATGGTGAGGATATCCACCTGCCAGGAACGTAAATCGCGCATCACTGCTTTAACTTCTTCCATCTCCTCACCCAGACCTAACATCATGCCGGATTTGGTGAGCACGTCCTGGTTCATATTTTTGGCGTTTTCCAGAATGGTGTGTGACCATTCATAACGATCCTGCGGTTGCACCTGTTTGAATAAGCGTGGGACAGTCTCTACATTGTGATTCAAGATTTCCGGTCGGGCATCCATCACAATCTTTAATGCCTCCAGGTCACCTTTGAAATCTGGAATCAGTACCTCTACAGAACAACCGGGTTGATATTGACGGATTTTTTCGATGATCATGGCGAAAATCGGAGCACCACCATCTTTACGATCATCTCGATTTACGCTGGTAATGACAGCATGTTTCAAATCCATCGATTTGACGGCCAGTGCAACCCGTTCTGGTTCATCCCAATCCACAGCTTGTGGTTTTCCACGTTTTACATCACAGAATCCACAGGTGCGGGTACAAACGTCTCCCAATACAAGAAATGTGGCTGTGCCACTGCCCCAACACTCTCCCATATTCGGGCACTTCGCTTCTTCACATACGGTATGCAGCTCTTTACGGCGCATTAATCCTTTGAGCCAGGTGTAGGTCTCACCGCTGGGTTGTTCAACCTTGATCCAGGAAGGCCGGCGAATAGGGGTAGTGTCTAATTTTTGGGGGTCAACACGATTACGAGTAGGTTTAAATGTCATGAGGTTATTATAATATTGGAGATTATAAAGTCAATATATATTGATAATTAATGTCCAAAATGATTACAGATTCTAAAGATATTAATTTTATGATTTAATTGTATCATCTCAATAAATCGAGGTAAGTGGGTGTTTTTGGTGTGCAGCCGCACGCAAAAAACACCCGGCCGCAAATTATTGAAAGGATACATTTAATTCAATATATGTCTTTGATAAAGAGGTGCCTATGAAGACCAGCTCCCAAATCTATGATGGTTTGATAGAAAATTATTTACTCCTGGTAGACAGTGATCGCCAGTTTTTTGCTCATTATCACTTAAGTCAGGTACGTTATTTCGCTTTATTGCATATCTCGCAGAATCCTGAAATTTCATTAACCGAATTGAGTAAGAAGTTATTATGCACCAAAGGCAACACCACCCGGATTATACAGGGACTGGTGGCTGATAACCTGCTACTTGTTACCAAAGATCATGCGGATCGTCGTGCAATGAATCTGAACCTGACGGATAAAGGTTGGAAAATTTTTCAGCAAGTGAAAACTGATTTTGATAAATTTAATCAAAATCGATTTGTGTCTTTAAATGCCAATATTGACCAATTTATGGAGTTAAATGCGATTCTAAAAACTGGTTTAGAAAAAAGCTTGAAAAGTATTGACAGATAGAGATATGGTTGTAATAATATAGTTGATATATCAACTATATTAAGGAGCTGTCACGTTGAATTTAGCTGCTGTTTATCACGAAGCCAAAAGCAAATATGCTTATATGTTTGATCGTAAAACTTCACATCTCCGAATGCGAACTGCTCGGGGAGATGTTCCTTCGGTAACACTGGTGGGTGGGGATCCATTCCGTTGGATTCAATCCAAAGACGATCCGACCCATTGGGAATGGGATAAAACTGCTGCTTTCTTCGAACCCATGCAAGTGGAATATCAGACAACCTTGCATGATTACTGGTTTGTTGCTATTCAACCGCAATGGAAACGATTACGCTATGCATTTATTCTGCAGAAGGAAGATCAAAAGGTGCTTTATGGCAGCCGCTCTTTTTATGATCTCCGAGAGCAGCCAGAAGCGCAATATGAGACCAGTTATTTCTTTAATTTTCCATACCTTAATCATGAGGATCTCTTTCACCCCCCTGGCTGGGTAAAGAATACCATCTGGTACCAAATTTTTCCGGAGCGCTATGCGGATGGTGATACTGGCAACAATCCTGAAAATAGTTTGCCGTGGGGAAGCGAAGAGGATACGATCTATAAATTCTATGGTGGCGATTTGCAGGGCGTGATCGATCATCTGGATGAGTTGGTCGAATTGGGCATCAATGGCATATACTTCACCCCTATCTTTGAATCACCTTCCTCGCATAAATACGATACTACCAATTACTACAAAATTGATCCTGCTTTTGGAACCAATGAGCTGTTCGGTGAGTTGATGGAAAAAGCGCATCAAAGAGGGATTCGAGTCATGCTGGATGCTGTCTTTAACCACTGTGGCTGGTTCCATCCTTTCTGGCAGGATGTGGTAAAGCATGGTCGAGAATCCAAATATTATGATTGCTTCTTTATCGAGCGTGAACCGGTCATCAACTTTGAGGTGGAAGAAGGCAAAATCCCAAAAGTTAGCTTTGATGAAAGAGGGCACCTCAATTACGCGACCTTTGCTTTCACGCCGTTAATGCCAAAGTGGAACACCGATCATCCACTGGTAAAAGAGCATTTATTCGGTGCGATTCGTTATTGGACAGAAACATACAGGGTAGATGGTTGGCGTCTGGATGTTTCCAATGAAGTGCCGCATGCTTTCTGGCGCGAATTCCGGCAGATGTTGAAGCACATCAACCCTGAGATCTATATCCTGGGAGAGAACTGGGATAATTCATACCCCTGGTTGATGGGCGATCAATTTGATGGCGTCATGAATTACGAGTTGACCTATCCTATCTGGTTCCTGTTAGGAGAACCTGATCGTGTGAAACAAAAGTATGATGTGGTCGAATATCAGGAAGCGATTAACCAGCTGTTAGCCAATTATCCCAAACACAACTTGCCGGTTATGTACAATTTAATCGATAGCCATGATACGCCACGGATTATGAGCATTTGTGGTGATAATGTCGATAAAGTAAAGCTTGCTTATCTGCTTCAATTTACTTTCGCCGGTGCACCCAGCGTTTATTATGGCAGCGAGGTCGGGTTGGCCGGACCTGAAGGTCACAATCGCCGTTGCATGCCCTGGGAGGCATCCCAGCAGGATAAGGACATCCGTTCTTTTGTGAAAAACTTGATTAGGCTCAGGAAAAGATACTCAGTTTTTGGTGAAGTCAATTTAAAATGGTTGCTGGTAGATTCTGAAAATCAGGCATTTATTTTCCAGAAAAATGAAGATCATCAAAGGTTGATTGTTGTGGTCAACACAAAAGCAGATGCGGTTACGTTAAAAATTCCCGACGAACTCAAAAATAAAAAATATAAAGATCTTTTCGCTGACAGAGAAATAGCGTTGAATGAGGAGCTTCAGTTGAATAAATTCGAATTCAGATTACTACTGGGATAACCATCCTACTTAAATTCTAAAAATCCCCATTAGAAGTTCTGGGGATTTTTTTTGCTGTTCGTTGTATCTTTAGAATTTGTCTCTTGTGTTTACTAATTGTAAATCTCTGGATTTACCGAAAAAGGTAAACGCTCTCCTTTTAACCCTGCCAATAAATTTCCTGCAGCGATCAAGGCCATATTCTCACGGGTACTGGTGCTGGCACTGGCAATATGTGGGCAAATGATCAAATTGTCCAGCTCCAATAATGGGCTATCCATGGGTAAGGGCTCGGGGTCGGAAACATCGATGCCGGCAGCAAAAATCCTGTGATTTTTAAGGGCATCATACAGCGCTTCCTGATCAACGATCTCACCTCTGGCAGTATTCACCAAAACCACATTGGATTTCATTCTGGCAAACGCAGCTGCATTGATCATATGCTTCGTTTCGGGAGTCAATGGTGTATGGATGGAGATGAAATCGGATTCGCGATAGAGTGTGTCCAGATCAACCTTGATGATCTCCGCCATCGCTTGGGCAGTGGGATCATAGATCAGAATGCGCATGCCAAAGCCAGTTGCTCTGCGTGCCATCGCTTTGCCAATGCGACCAAAACCGATGATACCCAGTGTGGCGCCTGCAAAGTCAACCCCCAATAATGTCGATGGACCCCAGGTTTTCCATTTTCCAGCCCGAACATGTTTTTCGGCTTCCACCACCCGGCGACCAGCACTCATCATCAAAGAAAAGGCAAAATCAGCAGTCGCATCGGTTAACACACCGGGTGTATTGCCCACTGCAATTTTCCGTTGGGTGGCTTCTCGAATATCAATGTTGTTATAACCAACCGCGTAGTTGCTGATAACCCTTAATTTATCACCAGCAGCCTGAATAACGTCTGAATCAATCGGATCAGATAATAAAGACAGGATGCCATCCACGCCGGGGACATATTGCAGGAGTTCCTCTTTACTGGGTGGAAGATCTTTGTCCCACAAATCAACTTCACAAGCATCATAGATCAGGCTCAAGCCTGCATCCGGAATGCGACGGGTGATAAATACTTTTGGTTTGGTCATAGTGTATCCTATTCAATTTTGAAATAAGTAGACCTATGATAACAAAAAAAATGAAATAAATGATACCTAAATTCCTTATCAGTAAAATTTTGCCGCATCTACAACAGCGGGATATCCATGCAAATTGTTAAAACTTGCTACGAAGATGGATGCTCCGGAATTGCCGTCAACGAATTCGAAAACGAATGAACGAATGGGGCTCCACGGATCAGATGGAATTTTATTTTTTCATCTCTGTGAAAGATTTTTCTTATTATGTTAACTCGATAATAAATACAATACCCCGTCATGTGGTTTGAGTTCTATCGTTAATTCATTATCCCTCACATGATCAATATCGCCTGTTGACCAATTAATTAGTTTTGATGTTTTTGGTACTTTTAATTTATCTAAATCGAAAAACCTTTTTACTGGTTCCTCTCCAGAATTAAAAATAAACAAAAGCTGGTTATGTTCAGGGTTTGAAATTGGGTATTGAATCTGAACAATGATTGGATCATAATCGGTTTCAGAGAATTCATTAGATCTCCCCAGCAGTGGAAAATCACAAATCCTTTTTTCTTTTCGTGCAAATTGTGTAAATATATTTATTCTGTCTGAAGATAATTCATCCAGTTTGTCACTCGTCATCATGACACCACCCGTCATGCCAGCATATATCGCTAACGATCTGATTTCAATCTCATTCAAATGATGGAATTTATTGCGTAACAAAATGCAATCCGGGTCTGTTTGCCACAATATTTGATTGCCAAAATTACGATTTGCCAAATCCTGTAATAAATCGGAAGCGGCTCTTTCCCCTTTCCATGAAACACCCATGTCTCGACCGATACGAACTGCTTCTATTAATCCAACAGATGCCCACAATGGACATCCACAACCTACCCAGAGCGCATCTCCGATAGATTCCCGAATGACTTCCGCTGTTTTTCTCCAAATTTGGATACGTGACAATCCAGGTGTGTGGTAAACAGCACGCTCCGGTCCATATTCACTTCCAAAGAACATGAAATCTGTTTTGAAATAATCACAACCCCAGTCATTGTGCCAGGTGGAAAAGACATCCTTTAAATACTGGATGGCTTGTGGATGAGTGCAATCCAAAATATAATATTCTTCGCTACGTTTGTGCCATCTAAATTCACCATAAAATTGCATCTGAACCAGAGGTTTTCCAGTTGATCTATCTTTGATTACCCAGTCTGGATGATCCTGGAACAGGTGGCTGCGATTGCCAACGGCAAATGGAGCGATCCATAGCCCCGGTATGAAACCTGATGCTTTGATCTGATCCATTAAATATTTCATACCTAGAGGAAATTGAGGTTTAACCTCCAACCAATCTCCCATCTCAGGCGTGAAACCATCATCAATCTGGAAGATGTTCAAATCAAGGTGATATTTTTGTTTGATTTTTGTAGTGCTGTCAAGATGTTCCAGGATGTTATTTTGATCGATCGACGCGTAAAGGTTGTACCAGGAGCACCAGCCAGTCATTGGGATTTCAGGCAGGCGGGGAGCGATCGGAGATGATAAGGCGACAATTTGCGCCCAATCTCGTAATCCAGCTTCCACATGATCATGTTCAATGATCCAAAGCTTTTCCGAAGTGATCATTTCATTTTCTTGAACAGGGATTTGATCCCATAATTCCTGTATCGAAAAATCAATATTGTCTCCATCTCGTGAGAAAGTAAATGTGTGTTGAAATTGGTCATGACGATCAAACCCGATGACTAAACTTCCACCCTTCTGCTCAGGGATTAATTGCGTCATAGCATAACCTGTGAGTTCCAATTTGGCATCGGATTTGGATATTTCATCGTATTTTATTGTTATATAACTCGAACCATCCCAACTATGATAACCATTTCGCAGGATGGATTGGATTCCATGAATGGAAGTGAATTTTATGCCAAATGAATTGAGTTTGAAATTTGTTGGCAAACTTTGTAATCGAAATTGTAGATAATTTCGGTTGAAGTGTTCGGAAGTGCATAAATCTACGCTAAAAACGGGATTGGATGGTTGAATTGAGGAAAATCTGAAAGTTCTGAAATTTGATGAGTGTGTTTCCATTTCCTCAAATTGATAATTCTCCATAACTTCACCATTGATTGTTGGTTGGAGATTGATGAGCGTAATTCTTTCACAAATAATATTGATTGACGGTGATAAGTTGAATCTCATGTAAAAAAGACCTGTTGGTTTTTCTCAGATGAAGTGACTGCAGCCAGCACGAGATCCAAAGATTTCGCTCCTTCGATCATTGGAGTTCTGGTACCACCACCGTTTCGGATGGCACTTATCAAATCCAGGGTCTGCAATTTTGTAAAATCTCTTTCTGAGTTAACTGTGATTGATTTTACCGGGTTCTGATCAGTCAAAATAAATTCTGCGTGATTGGCATTTTTAAACTCAGCCGTGATGTTCTTTGTTACAACTCGATAATCATTGATCCACCTGCCAGGAATAGCATTATTGGTTGCATATATAACACCAATACCCCCATTCTGAAAGGACATGATCGTGGCACTTACATCTTCAATGGTGTAATCCTCAATATCGTTGTGAAAAAGATTTCTTTGGATGCTGAAGATGTCACTGGGGTTACCTCCAAGATAGCGTAACAAATCAAACATATGAATGACTTGCTCGACCAGCTGACCTCCCGATTTGGTTTTATCACGCCACCAATTCGCATGTAAGGCATTACAAAAATAACGTGCACTCATCAACGCGATGGGGCCTGCAGCACCCGAAGTGATTTTTTCCTTCAACGTTTCTACAGCTTCTCCGAAGCGAAACTTAAATCCTACCTGGGTTTTGATAGCTGCCCTTTCGGTTATTTCTACCATTTTCCAGGCATCTCTTGATCGCAATGCGATTGGTTTTTCGATCAAGATGTTAATCCCTCTTTCAGCTGCCAGTTCAACTTCGTTTGAATGTGCGAAGGGTGGTAAACAAATCACCAAAAGATCTAACTTTTCTGTTTTTAGGAGGGATGTGTGATCTGAATAAAGTGTTGCACTGGACCTGGAATATAAGGAAGAAAATTCACTTGCCAGACTTAAATTCCGATCACAATAGGCAACCAGCTCCACTTGATCCTGTAAGGAATTGAGAATTTTTGCATGCTGATGGGCAAATTGCCCACACCCTAAAATGGCTGTACGAAGACGATTCATTTAGACTCCTGCAATTATTATTAAAATTCGATCACGGATTGCATGATTTCTGTTGGGCTTTTGTCAATCAAATCAAACAGTTCTGCCGTCTGGCTGAAAGGAACACGATGAGTGATTAAAGGTTGGAGATTCAGTAATCCATCCGCCTGCAATTGAATGGCTGTTTGCCATAAACGCAATTTATCCCATCGATATTTCAATTCCGGATCAGTCCCAGAAATTTGCGAACAAACCAGATTAATTCTGTTATGATGAAATTCTTCGCCTAGAAACAATCCTTTTGCGGCCCCTTGAAAGAAACCCATGGCAACAACACGCGCAGAATAAGCAGCAGAGCGAATGGCTTGGTGTAGGGCAGTGGTAGAACCGCTAACTTCTATACAAACATCTGCACCTTTTCCTGCGGTTAAGGTTTTAATTATTTGGGCGATATCTCCTTCCCCGGCATGTATCGTTTGGAAGACACCAAATTTTCGGGCTGTTTCCAGACGAGAATCGATAAGATCGATAGCAATAACTTTTGCCCCCGAAGATTGAACAGCCTGACAAACGATCTGACCTAAAACGCCCAGTCCAAAGACTGCCACTGTTTCACCTATTCGAATATGCGCATCATGCACACCATTTAACGCAACAGCACCAATATGAGAAAAAATTCCACATATGGGGTCCAACCCTTCAGGTAGGAGGTGATCTTTTGCGTATGATTCGTCAGAAATATGATCAGATTTGTGTCCCC
Organism: Anaerolineaceae bacterium; assembly: GCA_019429225.1. Classification (GTDB taxonomy): domain Bacteria; phylum Chloroflexota; class Anaerolineae; order Anaerolineales; family Anaerolineaceae; genus UBA6170. The sequence goes on along the minus strand of JAHYJK010000024.1, from coordinate 17,909 downwards.
AGGGACCAAAAATAAATTGTCCTGGTTGAATATCCTTAACTTTTTTACCAACCGCCACTACAACTCCAGATTCTTCATAACCAAAATTTTCAATAGGGTAAGTTAAGCTGGAGTGAGATGATTCTATGAACAATCTACTATCAGGATCCCACTGTTTAGTAAGAAAAGGGGATGTGCCACGATACTGTGACATTTCAGTACCAGCGCTTATACCGGAAAATAAAGTCTTGATATGAACTTCTTGATCAGTCAATGGTGGTAATCCATACTCCTGGATAGAAATTTCAAAAGGATTATTCACAACAATTTTAAATGGCATAAATTTATTCCTTTCAGGTATTAATTTGTGGAAATGTGTTGACTTTGGATTTTTTTTATTGTATTATGTATTTATCCGAAACGTTTCGGATATTTTCCAAGGATACATCAAACCGATCAACTTTTCAAGTGGCTAGTAATAATAATGTTATGTCCAGACAAGTGACGCTTAAAACGATTTCGAAACAAACTGGTTTTTCAGTCACAACCGTCTCAAGAGCTCTGACGGGGTATGATGATGTTTCAAAGGAAACACGAGAGAAAATATTAGAAGTTGCCAATGAATTGGGTTATTACCCGAATGTAACCGCCAGACAGCTTCAGAAACAACGCACCGATACAATAGGCTTAATCTTGCCAACTTATGGACCACGTTTTAATGACCCATATTTTAGTGAATTAATTGCAGGTATAGGAAACCAATTATCCAGTTATGGTATGAGTTTATTGCTATCGGTTCAAGCGCCTGGCCCGAATGAAATTTCTGCGTACCGGCATATGGTAGAGGGAAAAAGAGTCGATGGGTTGATTGTCGTGCGAACCCGCAATGAAGATGAACGAATAAAATATCTGCTTACCACCACTTTGCCGTTTGTGGCCTTTGGTAGATCCAATGTAGGTGCACATTTTAATTATATCGATGAGGATGGAGAAGCTGGAGTTTATGAATTAACCAAATATTTACTGGATTTGGGCCATAAAAGAATTGGATTTATCTCAGCCCCATTCAATTTAATGTTTGCAAATTTCAGGATAGATGGATATCGAAAAGCATTAGAGGAACACGGAATTGGTTTTTTACAAGATTATATATATGAAGGTGATCTCACTCGAAAAGGAGGTGAGTTGGGGACTAAAAAATTATTGAGCTTAAGTCAAAAACCGACCGCGATCATAGCTTCGAATGATTTAATGGCATTAAGTGCAATGACCTATGCCCAGGAAATTGGCTTAACGATTGGGAAGGATTTATCCATAGCTGGCTTTGATGATGTTACTCCATCTGATATTTTTTCATTGACAACCCTTCGGCAACCTATTTACAACATTGGTTGTTTGCTTACCTCAATGTTACAAAAATTGATTCAGAATGAACCGTTAGAAGAGGCTCAAATACTATTAAAACCACAACTGATCATTCGAAATTCAACCGGAAGAAATATCGAGAGTTGATTGCAAATCGCTATGATGTTTTGAAATGAAAAGGAGAAAGGAGTATTAGGGAAAAATAGGTCGATAATTTTTAAAAAAACAAAATCAAATTATAAAGGAGTAATAAGATGAAAAAGTTGAATTGGCGTTTTATATCCATGGTTATAGTGATCTTATCAATGCTGCTTACAGCATGTGGAGGTCAGGTGGAAGCTCCACCAGTCGACTCGGCAGCTGCAGAAAAAGTAGCAGAACTGGAATCTCAAATTTCTGCTTTATCAAAACAACTCGAAGAAGCCGTTGCTGATACCGAAGTTGTTGTGGATCCTGCTTTGCAGGCACAATTAGATGATCTTCAGAAACAGCTTCAAGCAGTACAGAACCGGACTGTTGTTGAGTTTTGGACCACTGACAATGAAGAAGATCGAGTTAAGATGTATGAAGAAGTAGCTGGTAAATATATGGCACTACATCCAGAAGTAGATATACGGATTGTCCCCATTGAAGAAGCAGGAATTTCACAACGAATTTCGACCGCGGTTGCCGCAAATCGATTGCCTGATATCGTCCGATTGGGGATTGAACGCGTTGCTTCATTTGCTGCGGATGGTCTCCTGGATGAAGATGCCAACATTGCTGCTATTGAAGCAATCGGTGTGGATGACTTCCGGAAAGGCCCATTGACGATGGTCACCAATGCAGCTACAGGCAAATACGCAGCGGTTCCTTTCGATGGTTGGATTCAGGCAATCTGGTATCGTCAGGATCTGTTTGATTCACTTGGTTTACCTGCACCCATAAAATGGGAGGATATAACCAATGCCTGTATGACCCTACCAGGAAATGACAATTTATTGTATGGTATTGGATTAGGTACCGATCCTGGTCAGAATTTTGGACAACAGATTTTTGAACAGGTTGCGATTTCTAACAATGCCTGGCCATTTGATGAAGCGGGTAATGTGACCATGAATACCCCTGAAATGGTAGCAGCTCTTGAGTTCTACACCGGTTTACAGGAATGCGCCATCCCTGGTCCTCAATACTGGCGCGGAGCACGAGAGGCGTATGAATATGGCCAGAGTGGTATGATGTTCTATTCTACTTACATCATGGATGATCTGGTTGATGGTTCCGGGAAAGAAGATGGATCAGTCGTTGAACTGGCTTATGATGACTTAGCAGGTCGAACGGGCTTTGCACCATCCATGGAAGGTCCCAATGGCGCTGCCACCTATGGTCAATTAGTGGCTTTGGGAATTATGCGTGATGCAGATCCAGTTGCAATTGATGTGGTGAAATTCTTCTTGACCGGTGATAATTACCAGTCCATTCTTGCATTAGCACCAATGGGAAAAGTCCCGGTATTGGAGAGCGCTGTTGATGAATGGAGCACTAGCAGCAATTACTTTGAGTTTTACCCGGCTGAAACGCTTGCTGCAGTAGCTGCGGGTTATGATTCGATGCAACGCTGGTTATTCCGCCCCGATTATGATGCAACCGAACGTGCAGTTGTTGGTGATATCGAAGGCAGATTACTGATTCCTCAGGTACTGAGTAATATTGCAATAGAAGGTTCGATGACCCCTGAAACTGGTGCAGAATGGTTACAGGAACAAGTTGAAATTTTAATAGCTGAGCGACAATAATAGCGCTTTCTTTTAAAATGGGAACTGCTCACAAAATCTTTTGGCTCGACTCCATTAAGAATTAATACTGTGAGCAGTTTCCCCCGATTATAACATCCGTTGGGGATTTGAATTTACCGGGATTTTCGTTTTCAAAATTACAAGAAGATTGGAGAAATGATGGCTGAAACAGCTTCCTCCAAAAAAAGATTCTGGCTATTTAGTAAATCTATGCATGCCAGTGAAGTACGTTTAGCCTGGATACTGATCTTGCCCACAGCAATCATCGTATTTGGACTGGTTTTATTTCCTGCGATTTTCAGTGTTTGGATTAGTTTCCATAAAATTGGATTATATAATCTGAATGATGTATTTCATGCACCGTTTATTGGATTTGATAATTACAAAGCTGTCTTGAATGATTTTGCATTCAAATGGGGCGGTCCGAAACAATGGGGTGCATGGGTAACCACCATTTTTTATTCGTTCATATCCACATTTATTACTTTAATTGGTGGGCTGATTGCTGCGATTTTATTAAATAGACCTTTTCGGGGCAGAGGGTTAGCAAGAAGTGTGTTCTTATTCCCATATGTTGCTCCTGTGATCAGTGTAGCGTTTGTCTGGCGTTGGTTGTTAGATCCTCGTCCATCAGGTGTCCTGAATCATATTCTGATTAATTTAGGATTAATTGAAACACAACAGGCATTCCTCGCAACCAGAGGATTAGCCATCTGGCTGGTCATCATATTCCAGGCCTGGAGATATTTCCCTTTTGCTATGCTGATGATCCTGGCTCGATTGCAGGCTATTGACGATACATTGTACGAAGCAGCTGCGGTAGACGGGGCGAATTCCTGGCAAAAATTTATATCAATTACGATTCCTCAAATTCGTTATGTATTAGGTGCTATTTTCCTGTTACGTTTACTTTGGACTTTTAATAAATTTGACGATATCTGGTTATTAACCGGTGGTGGTTATGGTACGAATGTGTTACCAGTTCTGACCTATCAATTTAGTTTTAATATGTATGATTTTGGGAAAGGCGCAGCCACCGCAATGATTATGATGGCTGCTCTGGTTATATTCATTATTGGATATGTCCTGATCATTATGCGAAATTCAGAAGAAAGCTAGTGAGGTCTAAGTCATGAGTACTTTGAACCAGCATGAAAGAGTGCGTAAAGGTAATTTTATTGACCATCTGGCAAAAACGTTAAGTTGGGAAAAATTTCTCTTTGCAGTTGGTTTGTTCTTCTTTGTTTCTATGATCATTTTCCCCTTTTACTGGATGGTCAGTTCTTCATTTAAATCGGGTGCGGAAATAGCTGGCCGTGCTCCCGTTTATATTCCGTCATCACTAAGGTTAGATGCTTACCGTGAATTATTTGATCCGGCCTGGAAATCATTTCAAAATTTTGGGTCGAATATTGTCAATAGTTTATTAGTTGCTATTCCAACCGCCTTAATTGCTGTCGTATTATCTATTATGGGTGCTTATGCATCCGCCCGACTCCATTTTAAGGGTAGAGAATGGATCCTGAATGGTGTCTTGATTGTTTATTTGTTTCCAGCCGTTCTATTAATGATCCCGTTATTTGCCATGCTATCAAAAATTAGTCAAACATTTGGATTCAATGTTCAGGATAATCTTGTTATTTTGGTTTTAACATACCTGGCACAAACTTTGCCAGTGGCGCTTTATATGTTGACGAATTATTTCAGAACCATACCAGATGAAATTGAACAGGCAGCCTTGATAGATGGTTGCACGCGATTTGAAGTTATCTGGAGAGTTACGATTCCGTTGGCTATTCCAGCTTTGGTAACCGTCGGAATCTATACTTTCATGATTGCTTGGAATGAATTCTTGTACGCGTTTATATTTCTAAATGACCGTTCAACATTCACAATTCCCATAAAAATTAATACAATTTTTAACGATCCAAGCCCGAGACCGCATGTTGTGATGGCTGCTTCCACAATTATGACCATACCCATTATTGTTTTATTCCTGGCTTTTGAAAAATACCTTTCTCAAGGGTTAACTTCAGGGAGTGTTAAAGGCTGAACATGAGAATTGGACATATCTCATTTCGCCTGGCTGGGACTGATGGGGTCTCATTAGAAACAGCCAAGCTAGTGGAAATATTAAAAAAGATGGGACATTCAAATTATTATTTTACGGGAGAATTAAATTCTTCTGAAACAATGATGCCCTCAGAATATTCCGCTGTTGATGGAAACATGTGCGTTCCATTGGCACACTTTACTCATCCACAAATTGTCAAAATTACAGAATCCGCATTTGGGACATCTCAATCCAATCCTAAATTTCTTCGACAAATTGAACAAAATGCGGAAATTTTGGAAAATGATTTAACAACTTTCATAGACATATTTAAACTGGACATCATAACGGTTCAGAATGTATTTGCCATTCCGATCAATTTACCTTTAGCCTTAGGGCTTTATCGAATGATTCAAAAGACAAATATTCCAACCATTAACCATAACCACGATTTCTATTGGGAACGTGAAAAATATTCGATTAATTGTGTTGGTGACCTCTTAGAACAAATCTTTCCGCCTGATTTGAGCAGCGTTCGCCAGGTTGTCATCAATTCACAGGCGAGAGATCAATTGGGAATAAAAGGATTTGAGAGTTCCATTCTCCCCAATATCTTTGATTTTGATAAAGAACCACCTGGTGTTGATGAATATAATTTGGACTTCCGTTCAGATTTGGGGATTCGAGATGATGATATTATTTTCTTACAACCGACAAGGGTTATACAAAGAAAGGGGATCGAACTAACCATTGAACTGGTAAGCAGATTATCAGACCTGCCTATAAAACTACTCATAACACACAAAGCAGAATTCGACACTCAAAATTATCTTGTTCAATTAAAGCGCCTCGCGAAAGAAAAACATGTGGAATTGCTTTATTTACCAGAGAGATTTGAACCATCAAGAAAATTATTGAATGGAAACCAGAAGATATTTAGCCTTTGGGATGCTTATATCCAGGCAGATTTTGTCACCTATCCGAGTTTGTACGAAGGATTTGGAAACGCTCTGTTGGAAACCATTTATTTTAAGAAGCCATTTCTGGTAAACCGTTATAAAATCTTTCAGGATGATATTGAACCAACAGGAATTAAAGCAGTCAAGATCGATGGTGAGATATCTGACCAGGCAGTTTCTGAAGTCAGGATGCTCTTGCAGAATCGAGAAATAGTCGATAAATATGCGGAAATTAATACGATGATCGGAAAGAGATATTTTTCCTACCATACTGCTCAAGAATGTCTGGAAAGGCTTATCAATTCTTTTAATTTTTAGGTGATATTTTTATGGAATTAAAAAATCAAAAAATTTATGATGGACTAATGTATCTGTATGGAAAAGATGCAGGAGAAAAACTTTTTAAACAGCTTGAATTGCTTATCATTGAATTTAAGAAAAACAATAAAAAAGACCAAAATGACGAGGATCGTTTATTTTCGCATAAAGATATTGTCCTTATTACCTACGGAAACACATTACTTGAAAATGGTGAAAAACCACTGAGAACATTACTCAAGTTCTTCCAAAAATATTTACAAGGATATATTAACTCGGTTCATATTCTACCTTTCTCCCCATATTCTTCTGATGATGGATTTTCAGTGGTTGATTATCTTGCCGTAGACCCTGAATTAGGAGATTGGGAAGATGTTCGGCAATTCCAATCAAATGATATTCGCTTGATGATGGATGCTGTCATCAATCATATTTCTTCTCAAAGTGAATGGTTTCAAAAATTTTTACTCGATGATCCTAATTATAAGAATTATTTTATTTCTGTAGATCCTGGCGTTGATTTATCATCCGTTACGCGACCAAGAACACTGCCATTAATTACTGCTTATCAAACAAAAAATGGGAAAAAATGGGTTTGGACAACATTCAGTGCTGATCAAATCGATTTGAATTATAAAAATCCTGACACCTTCCTGGATGTTATTAAAGTAATTTTGAATTATATCCAGAATGGAGCCAATTTAATCCGACTGGACGCAATCGCTTATCTTTGGAAAGAGATAGGAACCCATTGTATTCATTTACCTCAGACGCATGCCGTTGTCCAACTATTGCGAAATATTTTGGATGAAGTGGCTTCCAATGTACTACTGATAACAGAAACGAATGTGCCCCACGACGAAAATATCTCTTATTTTGGAGATGGAAATAATGAGGCACATCTGGTTTATCAATTTCCTTTACCTCCTTTGATTGCACATGCAATTCTCACAGGATCAGCTCATTATCTCTCCAATTGGGCTAGAGAGCTACAACTTCCAAGTAAATCGACTTCTTATTTTAATTTCACAGCTTCGCATGATGGGATTGGTGTTCGACCTTTAATGGGTATTTTAACTCCTGAAGAAATGCAATTGTTGGTTGATAAAACCCTGCTCCATGGAGGAAGAATCTCTTCAAAGACAAATTCAGATGGTACATCCAGTCCATATGAATTGAATATCTCTTATTTTGATTTACTCAATAATCCTTATACTGGTGAATCCATCGAGATTCAAGTAAAAAGATTTCTGATATCGCAGGCAATTCCATTGGTTTTGGCTGGAATTCCAGGAATATATATACATAGTTTGTTAGGTTCCAGAAACAATCTTAAAGGGGTAGAAGAAACCGGAATAAATAGGGCGATAAATCGGCCAAAACTTGACCTTAACTTTTTAGAAGATGAGTTTAGAAATCCAACTTCCTTACGCAGTCAGGTCATATCTGGTTATAAAAAGTTAATTTCCTGCAGAATAACAGAATTAGCTTTTCATCCGAATGCAGATCAGAAAATTCTTGATTTTTCTCCTGCAATTTTTTCAGTTTTACGATCGACTGCCGATGGGAATGAAATTATCCTGGCTTTGCAAAATATTACCAACCAAAAACAAAAGATAACCATTTCCATGAATACTTTTGGTGATGAGGAAATAAAGGAGTTCAAGGATGTTCTGACTCAAAGAACCTTTTCTCCTCATTTGGAAATAACCATCCAAATGACACCATACGAAATAATATGGTTAAAACCTCATTATTAAAAACGTTTTTAAATAAAATTCTTCAATTGTCAAAAATGATCATCTGGATATTTGTTTGATTATCGGATATTTTAACCAAACTTGACTAAAAGGAAGTTCAATTTCTGTAAAAATACCAGCTAAACTTGGCGTTCAAAATTTTCTTTGATATCATGCGTACATGACGAATTCACATCTATTTCTTACTTCAACATTACACAACCATACTCAAGGCATCACAGTTGCCTCCATTTTATCCTCAGCCATCGATGCGGTTGAACCGGGGGAAGCAGTCTCCCGTTTTGTAAAACTTGATCAGAATCGATTGGTCTGTGGAGATCATCTCTACCATCTCGATCGATATGAGCATGTATATTTGATGGCATTTGGGAAAGCTGCCCTCCCTATGAGCTTTAAATTGGTTGAAATTCTGGGTGAACGATTGACACGCGGTTGGGTGGCGCCCAAACACGTTTCAGGTGATCATGATCCCCGATTAATCATCCAACCAGGCAGCCATCCACTGCCAGATGAAAGCAGTCTGAAGGCCGGTGAGATGCTCTTATCCGCTGCAGGGTCTTTTACTGAGAATGATCTGGTTTTTTGCCTGATCTCGGGTGGTGGATCCGCTCTGGTGACGGCGCCTTATGCGGGCGTGTCGCTGGCAGATATGCGCGAATTAACCCGTCAGCTTTTGGCTTGTGGTGCCAGGATTGATGAGATCAATACTTTACGGCGACATCTTGATCGGATTAAAGGCGGAGGATTAGCAAAACACATCGCGCCTGCAAAACTGGTGAGTCTGATCCTTTCAGATGTGGTCAACAGTCCTCTGGAGGCGATCGCATCCGGAGCTACTGCTCCAGACCCGAGTACATTACAGGATGTATCTGCAATAATCAAAAAGTATGATCTGGACAATAAAATTCCTGCTTCTATTTTGAATCACTTTGAACAGCAAATTGAGACGCCCAAACCAGGTGATAAGTTGTTTGCAAGTGTAAAAAATATTCTGGTGGGCAGTAATGAACTGGCTGCCCAGGCAGCTGCACGAACAGCCCGTGATTGTGGTTTCACAACCATTGATTTAAGGAATGCCTGGCAGGGAGAAGCGCGGGAAGTCGCAAAAACATTGGTCGAAAAATTATTAACCAGTGATCAGTTACCAATATGTATGATTGCTGGGGGGGAAACCACCGTGACAATTCAGGGTACAGGCAAAGGTGGACGCAATCAGGAACTGGCACTGGCAGCCGTTCCATTACTGGCGGATATGCCCCATGTGATGCTGGTAACACTGGCGACGGATGGAGAAGATGGTCCTACCGATGCTGCCGGGGCTGTGGTTACCGGTGAAACAGCCAGCCGGGCACAAGCGCTCGGTTTGGATCCTGCTGAATACCTCGCCAACAATGATGCATATCATTTCTTTGATCAACTGGGAGATTTACTCAAGCCTGGTCCAACTGGCACGAACGTCAACGATTTAACTTTCCTGTTTCGATTCGATACCTAAACTGTACATCCCATTTCTTAATTTCTGGACGATGGATTTCATCAAGTATTGTTGGGCTTCCATATCGGATGCCAGTTTGAATTGAGTGCGGCAACGATAAAGGTTTTGCATTGGATAGTGGATTCTGAAATATGGGTTGCCCTGTAGATAATCGGTCAGGAAGCGCATTCCAATTTCAATGGTTATCAACCACGGGCTGAGTGCCAACCAGGACAACTCCTGTTCGGTTAAGATCTCACCGGCTGTAGCCAGATAGCCCTGCGTATAGGCTTCAAAAACCGGCATTTGAAATTCGACTTTGGTTAAATCAGGTTCATCCTCGGCAGCTGGATTTCCCATAGCACGTAAAGCATCCCCAAAATCAAACAAAGCTGATCCGGGCATGATGGTATCCAGATCTATCAGACAGATGGCTTGATCCGTATTCAGGTCAAACAGAATATTATCCAGTTTGGTATCGTTATGGGTAACCCGCCAGGGAAGTCGCTGTTCATATAGTGCCTCCCAAATCAACCCGAAATGATCCGACCTTTTATGGAGGAATTCGATTTCTGGTTGCACCAACTGAACTAGTTCAGCGTCGGCTGCCGATAGTGCCTGAAGAAAATCCTGATAGCGTTTGGGGGTGTTGTGAAAATCTGGAATCGATATATTAAGGGAATGAACAGGATAGTCCTGTAATTGTTTCAAGAAATAACCGGTCACTCGGCCAGCTTCATAAACCTGTCTTAAGTTTTGGGTGATCTGGGTGGAGTAACAATTGGGAATCCGTTCATACATTCGCCAGACAGATCCATCCGTAGCTTGAAAGTAAATTTTTCTCAAGGATGTTGGAATTAGATTTAATTGTTTTTGAGAGGGATTCTTCTTTTGCAGGAATGAAGTTATCTGATGAATATTTTGCATTAATCCGTCTGGATCAGTAAATACATGGGTATTGACTTTCTGCAGAATGGTTTCCGGGTAAGTGGTGTGATTTGTATGAATATACCAGCCATCATGGATGTGACCATCCTGGATGACTTCGGCTTGAAATTCCACCGTTCCCAAAAATTCGGAAATATAAGGGAAAAGATTGGTTTCAGACATCAGCGAATAATCCCATTAAAACAAAAACATAGCCAGTAATCCCACGATCAAACATATGATCAGCGATGGCAGGAGCGTGAATCGAATAATGCGGCCTTCATTCCCTTGCAGATTGACCACCGAACTGGCAGCCACCACATTGACCACACAGATCATATTTCCAACGGCAGCGCCAACTGTTTGCAGTGCATTGATCAACGCAGGATCCAATTTATTTTCCACAGCAGCGCCAAATTGAAACAGGGAGAACATTAAATTACTGAAAGTAGCGCTGCCGGAGATGAATGCACCTAAAGAACCGACGTATGGTGCAAATAATGGCCAGACTGGGCCTAAGGCAGAAGCCATACTGGCGGCCAGTTCAATAGGCATGCTTCCCAGGTCAAGTCCATTGAAACCGGAATTGATGAAGATACGCACCAGCGGTACGGCAGTTCCCAGGGCGATGGTGCTGCTGATCAGACTGGTGGCAGAGGTTTTCAAGGCCCCACCCAGTTCTTTTTTTCTCAACCCCAGTAAAAAAACGCTGATGATGGCAGTCAATGTGAAGATCGCCCCCGGGGAGTATAAAGGTGCAAATTGGGTGGATATTTCTGTTCCCAGGATATTGGACCATCCGATCTGAGGGATATTGAGCCATTCCTTAAATGGGAGGAAGCGCAACCGGGACAATAACAGGATGATGGTGGCAATCAAATAAGGCGAAAGTGCTTTCCAGGTTGGAATTTTCAGCGGTTCTTTCATGGTAATCAGTTGAGAAGGTGCAGATGAGTGAAAAAACCAGGGTTCCTTCGGTAGTAAAATGCCTTTTTTTGCCAGGGTCACCATGACGATCAATGCCAGCATGCTACCCAATAAGGTCGGAAACTCCGGACCCAGAAACACGGCAATCAACACGGCAAATGTAGTGAAGGTGAAACCCGATAGCAAGGCAAACTTCCAGATAGCCAGACCTTCTTTCCAGCTTTTATGCTCACCCCAAAAACGTGTCAGCATAGCGGAGAGTAATAAAGGTAGAAATGTGCCCGGTAACCAGTTCAACATAGCAGATTTAGCGCTGACAATGTGTAAATACTCGGAGAGTGGTAAATTTCCCAAATAATTCGCAACGATGGGCGCCAGATCGGGTCCTTGTTGTAAACCCTGTGCCAGACCAACAAAAATGGTGGTACCCACACTGCCATAGGTAACCGGAAAACTGTTAGCAATCAGTGCTAAAACCACGGCAGACAAAGGTGGAAAACCAAGCGCAACCAATAACGGAGCACAGATGGCTGCCGGGGTCCCGAATCCGGATGCCCCTTCCAAAAATGCGCCAAATAACCAGGCGATCAGAATCACCTGCACCCGGCGATCAGGGGATATGTTCGTGAAGAAATGCCGGATCGTATCGATCGCGCCACTGGAACGCAACACATTCAGCAGGAAGACAGCCCCAAAGATGATCCAGAGCACCGAAATGGCAATAATGAGGCCTTCCAGAGACGCCGCAGACACCTGCACCAATGGAACCTGCCAGATCACAAAAGCTAACCCGGCATGAATTAACCAACTGAGCGGCATCGCCTTAACTGCGGGTAAGCGCAGGATGACTAAAAAAATAAGTACTAATAAGACTGGCGAAACTGCAACAAGAAATAAAGAAGCGTTCATGTACCCTGCTGATGATTGAATATTGTCGATTTTACCATTGGATGATCAACAGCGTCAGGAAGTAGCATATCTGAATACTCAGCAAGAAGATATTACAGCAGCGTTAAATGAAATTTTCCAGACTTAGAAGTCATTGCTTGATCCGGTTCTGTCCGCCATACAAAGCAGATCACTGGAACCTGAATGTGTAGCTTTCTAAAAAATATCCGCGTCGAGAGAGAGACGTGAGTAAAACTTCGCCTGATAAACCTGAAATTGAGCTTCATCTGTTATTTGTTTATTAGCCAGGCCAGGAAAACCCTATTCCAACAATCTATTTTATGAAAAAGATTGTTTCATCTCAATTAATCATGGTAAGCGGGTGTTTTTGGCGTGCACCTGCACGCCAAAAACACCCTACCGCTAATTATTGAGATGATACAAAAGATTGTTAAAAATGAACCAAAAATAATAGCTGATGCTAAAATAAAATGAATTCTGCCACCACCAATATACTGGATGGGTGAAAATTTTGGAAACAACATATCCAAGGTGGAATTTTGGTCATGGATAGTCAAGAAATATACGGTCAAAATGGTGGTGTTAAGCCAGCTTGATTATTTGGAATTTTTATCAGAAAGGTGAACTATGTTTGGAACTGAACAATTTAAAGCACAAAATTACTTGAATTTGAAAACATTTCGCAAAAATGGAGAAGGTGTGCCAACGCCAGTATGGTTTGTGCGGGATGGAGAGAAATTTTATATTCGTACTGTAGCTGGATCTGGAAAAGTAAAACGTATCCGCAATAATGCCAATGTCCAGATAATGCCGTGTGGGCAGCAAGGTGAACCGCTCGGCAAATGGATCGCGGCGCAGGCGCATGAAATAACAGATGCTGAGACATATGCAGCCGTTAAAGTTTTGTTGGTTGCCAAATATGGCGCAATGGTAGAGACTCTCGAAGCGCAATCGCAAGACCAGGGCTATCAATATACGGTTCTTTTGGTGGAACCTGAGGAATCGTGATTGATAATTAACGGGACGTGTTATCAAATTGTCATAATATGGATCAGAACATGAATAAGATATTGATCACCGGCATCAACAGCGGGATGGGATTTGCAGCAGCCCAGCAGTTCATTCAGCAGGGTTATGCAGTGATTGGTACGGTAAGAAACAAGGCCAATTCGCAAAAAGAACTGGATGTTTTAGATTTAGCCGCCCCCGGAAAGCTAACCGTTTATCAGATGGATCTTGCCTCACTGGCTTCGGTTCAAAATTGCTCTGAAGCAATCATCAAGCATCATGAACAGATTGACATTTTTATCTTTAATGCCGATATTATGAATCCGCCGTATGCAAAGACCGAAAATGGTTTTGAATCTCAGTTTCAGGTCAATTACCTGGGGCATTTTTATTTGTTTTCTTTGTTGAAAGAAGCGTACTCGAACAGCTTGCAGATAGTCATCAGCATTTCGTCATTATCAAGCGAAAAAGGCACTAACAGCACACTGGCGGATTTTGAGCGTCAGGTTTACTGCAGCGAGAGCGATTATGATGCAATGAAATGCTACCGGGAATCAAAACTGGCGCAGGTGCTTTTCACTGCGGAGCTTAATAACAGGTTTTCTGATGGTGGGTTGAAGGGTTATGCTGTACACCCAGGTGTGGTCAACACCAACCTGTTCTACAGACAGTATAGCGCTTTGATACGAGCGCTGATCCAGCCTTTTGCTTGGCTTGGTTATGCAACCGGTTTTTTGCGCACAGCGAAAAAAGGCGCTGAGACTGCAATTTACCTTGCTACGAATACAGTGGAAGCGGACGGTATCTACTGGGCGGATAAAAAAGTGCGCCAGCACAATCCCATTGCTGATGACCAGGCTTTTTTGAAAGCGTTTTGGGAATGGAGCGAGGCGTGCATTGAAAGATCAATTAAAAGCGGAGCATGATACCCAGTTCAGGTAAGCAGCCGGTCGGATCAGCGCTGGGGTGTTCTTCTGGTTGGTTTCAAGCGCTACGCCGGGTGAAACGCAATGCTGATCATTTTCCAGATCACGAGTGAACACTGCTGGGTGATGATCTGTATGCCTGCCAACCGATTTGTGAGCTAATTTTTGAAGCATGGCTTCAACTTTATCCTGACATGCAAGCCAGATTCGCATGTTGCCTGGCAAAAATTCGATTTTCTGCTTGTGCATTCTTTTCAAGAGAGTTGCCTATAAACAATTTCTTAGCTCTGCCATAGCTTTCTTTTCCTCTGTTCAATTGACTTCCTATTCAAATATGCTCCAAATTTAGAATTGCTGGTCAGGGAGATGTTTTATAATGAACCCCTTTTGAAACTAACTGAACTTGTTTGATTACGTTTATAATAAATTTATCCTTTTCTCATGAGGTGAGCATGACCAACCCATATGAAAATTACCAGTCTCCTTTCAGTTGGCGTTATGCCGGTCCTGAAATGCGTTCTTTATGGAGTGAACATCAAAAACGTTTATTATGGCGGAAAATTTGGGTTGCTCTGGCACAGGTGCAATCTGAATTTGGTTTATTTTCCGCAGATTTGGTGCAGGAATTGTCATCACATGCAACTGAAATTGATGTTGAAGCTGCCTTGGAAATTGAAGCCCAAATCCACCATGATCTGATGGCGGAGTTGAAAACTTTCGCAGCCCAATGCCCAGGTGCTGGTGGCATTTTGCACCTGGGGGCGACCTCCATGGATATTGAGGACAATGCCGATGCGTTGCGATTACGCTCAGCGTTGGATATCATTCTGGAAAAACTGAATGAATTGTTGCTGGTGTTTGCCGTTCAAATCGAAAAGACAGCGGATGTTCCTGTGATGGCCTTCACACATCTTCAACCAGCTGAACCCACCACCCTGGGTTATCGCTTTGCGTTTCATGCTCAGGATTTATGGGAGGATTTTCAACAAATAAAACAGGTCAGGGAGAACATATGTGGAAAAGGGTTCAAAGGTGCTGTGGGAACAGGGGCAGCTTTTGGAGAACTGATCGGCATCCAGAACCTGAACCGATTTGAGGAACGATTGGGTGAATTACTGGATCTGAATTTTTATTCCATCACGCATCAGACCTATCCACGCAAACAGGATTATGTGATATTGAATGCCCTGGCTGGACTGGGCGCAACATTGTATAAATTTGCCTTTGACTTGCGAGTGCTGCAAAGCCCGCCCATTGGTGAACTCAGTGAACCATTTGGAAAACATCAGGTGGGATCCTCTGCTATGCCGTTTAAACGCAACCCCATCAACGCTGAGAAAATTGATTCACTGGCTCGTCAACTTTCGGCCTATCCGCAGATTGCCTGGCAAAATGCTGCCAATTCCTTACTGGAGCGGACCCTGGATGACAGTGCGAACCGGCGCACCATTCTACCGGAAGCGTTCTTAATCACGGATGAATTGCTGCGCATCAGTATACGATTAGTTCGTGACCTGACCGTCAACGCGGATTCGATTAAACGCAATCTGGAAACGTATGCACCGTTTGCGATGACGGAACGTATCATGATGCTGGCAGGGAAGAAAGGTGCAGATCGCCAGGCAATGCATGAAATCCTGCGACAACACGCACTGATCGCCTGGCAGGCAGTCCAGCAGGGACAGCCCAATCCTCTGATTGAACGGTTGCAGCAAGACACTGAATTGTCGCAATGGATCACACCAGATGAAATTCGTCAGCTGGCAGATTTGAATACCTATACCGGGATTGCCAGTAATCGCGCGATGGAACTCGTACGAAAAATTCGAGCATAAATTCAGTAATTTGTCTTAATAGATTTGACTGAATCTCATTTAACCCTGATTTTGACTTGGGTTTATTGACATTATTTTCTATAATGGTTGAAATTGTCTGAACAATCCTTAATATCCACCAGGAGTTATGATGAATGAAGCTTTGTTTGCCCAAATAGATTCCCTTACCTTTGACGATGTTCTGGTTGAACCAGGTTTCAGTCAGGTTCTCCCATCGCAGGTAGATGTGCAAGCACATCTGACACGAGAGCTACACCTTAATATCCCGCTATTATCCGCTGCAATGGACACAGTGACAGAATCCCGTCTGGCGATTGCACTGGCGCGCGAAGGGGGTATTGGGATTATCCACCGGAATCTTTCCCCCGAAGATCAGGCACGCGAAGTGGAAATTGTCAAACGCTCTGAATCCGGGATGATTTCCGATCCGATCACCTTGCCACCCACAGCCACTCTGGCTGATGCATCTTCGATCATGGAACGCTTCCATATCAGTGGGGTGCCCATCATTGATCCTGCAGGTGAAAAATTAGTAGGGATTTTGACCAATCGCGATATTCGCTTTACCCAACCAGAGGATCTAGAGCGTCCGGTCAGTGAATTTATGACCTATGAGCGTCTGATCACGGCTGAATTGGGCACCACCCTCGATCAGGCCAAAAGCATTCTGCAGAAATACAGAATTGAGAAACTCCCATTGGTGGATAAAGATGGCCATTTAAAAGGGCTCATCACCGTCAAAGATATTCAGAAAAAACTCCAATTTCCGAATGCAGCCAAGGATTCTTCCGGAAGGTTGTTGGTGGGTGCTGCAGTGGGTGTGGGACCTGATCTGGAGACTCGGGTGGAGGCGATGACCGCCAAAAACCTGGACGTGGTTGTCATCGATACTGCACATGGTCACACAGCCGGGGTAATCGAAGCTATCAAAAGGATTAAAGCGATTCGCCCGGATCTGCCCGTGATCGCCGGGAATATTGTTACCGAGGAAGGCGCTCAGGCATTGATTGATGCAGGTGCAGACGCTATTAAAGTAGGGGTTGGAGCTGGATCGATCTGCACGACCCGCGTGGTTTCCGGAGCAGGTATGCCGCAATTAAGCGCGATTTACCGTTGTGCAAAAATTGCGAGACGATACTCAATTCCAGTGATAGCGGATGGTGGTATCAAATTCAGTGGTGATATCGTCAAAGCAATTGTTGCTGGAGCAGACACAGTCATGCTGGGTAGCTTGCTTGCCGGCCTGAAGGAATCTCCTGGGGAAGATATATTGTATGAAGGGAGACAATTCAAAGCATACCGTGGGATGGGCTCCATGGGTGCCTTGCAAGGATATGGGAAAGATCGTTACGGATCCGGTCAGGCAGGTGCCGGGAAGCTGGTTCCGGAAGGTGTGGAAGGTATGGTGCCTTATAAAGGTGCTTTACGCGATTTTATCTTCCAGCTGGTAGGTGGTTTACGATCCGGTATGGGATATGCAGGAGCAGCCAATTTAGAAGAGTTGAGAACAAAAACAAAACTGTTGAGAATCACCAATGCCGGGTTGATCGAATCCCATCCACACGATATTACCATCACACGTGAAGCACCAAATTATCAGCGTGGAGATCAATAAACAGATACCGTGATTGATCTTTTTTAGAATTAGTTTATTGGCATTTTTTTACGAATTGTTTGCTAAAATTCAACCATGT
>JAHYJK010000023.1 GCA_019429225.1 Anaerolineaceae bacterium | reverse complement strand
AAAAATGAAGTCAATATCATTATTATTTACTTCGAAGTTTTCCCAGATATTTTTTTGTTTTTCTTTGGTTTTAATCATTTATTAATTACTTTCTTTATGTAAAAAATTTGCGCGTATGATTATACACTACTATTGAATGAAATCATGGAAAAACGGTCTCGAGCCAGGGCAAAGGATCGACTTGAACGCCATTTACCACCAATTCCCAGTGTAAATGAGGACCTGTTGATCTCCCAGTGGTCCCAATTATTCCGATTAATTCACCAGCTTTAACAAATTGACCAACTTCTACCAGGATTGTTTCTTGATGCCAGAATCCTGAATAAACACCAAGACCATGGTCAATTAATGTGGCATTTCCCCGTGTTAATAAGGAATCAGTAAAAACAACTTTTCCATCAGCCGGCGCATAAATATTGAGATTGGCACAGACGCCAAAATCAACTCCGGTATGAAATCGATTGTATGGTTGATCATTGTATGATCGACGATTCCCAAACCAGGATTTGATACAAACCGGATCATCAACAGGATAGCTAAAAACGCCTGACCAGAGCTTTTCGGTGGTAAATGGTGACGTAACTTGAAAAATTAATTCATCTTCAGGTTTAGTCAATGATTCATCCAACGTGCTTGGATCCACCTGCAAAGGGGGATCTTGTGGGTAAAACCCTTGTTGGATCAAAATTAATTGATCAATCACAACATTTTGATCAAGATTATTTTTAAATTCTAGATGAAAGGGGTAAAGACCTGCTGGAAGCATAGCGTGAATGCCAAATATGGAAGATTGTTTTGAATTATTAGGAAAAAATTGTAATTCAAGATTGCCGACCCTGCCTGTTAAATCCTGCGCAGTTGTATTAACATTAATGACTGCTGATTTTCCCTGGGTCAGCGGTAATCCAATAAATTCTATGTTATTTTCTTCTTTATTATTGTTCACTGTCGGAAAGAGAAATGTTTCATTGGGTAATATAGCCCATGGATTTTCTACCTGGTTTAGCATCGTTGTTTCCCAGAATGAAGCATTTTCCTGGATAGATCGTTCAAATAATGAATCTCCTGATGAAAGTGAAGATCGTTGATATGAATTTTCGGGTGATTCAACAAGTATTACATTGGATCCTATATAGAATTCCGATGGTGAGGTGGTTTGATTCAAACGATAAATCACATCCTTTGGAATTTGATAAATTCTTGCAAGAGAATCTGGATTTTCACCGATCGAGACTGCTTTGTAGGTAAGGACACCAGAAACCCCTTTGATTCCAGGAATAACCAATTGGGTATTTACACTTAATAGATTAGGATCCGTGATGTTGTTTGCAGCAATTATGTCTGCCGCACTTATATCAAATTTTATGGCGATGAGATTAATCGTATCACCTGGCTGAACGATATAGACGGGATACTCTGGATTTTCAGATTGGCCTGTTACTGTCGTAGATGGAACTATCCAGGAAGTAATGAATAATAAAAAAATTAATAATTTATAAACTTTCAATGATTATTTTTTCTCCAATTTGCAATTTTTCAAAGATTTCTGTATGTGTTTCAAGAATTTTTTGAGATTTAACATCAGGATAATAAATCAAACCCCATTTTTTGGCAATTTTCTTATCCACAACTGTATTTGTTTGATCTAACCAAAAAACTGCAATATCAAAATTCATAAACAACATATGAATAGCTGAATCAACTAAATTCTCATTTTTATTAATAAATAATCCTGCCTGGTTTACAGCAATATCCTTCTTGAACATCAGGCCTTTTAAACGAGAAAAAAAGTTTTCAAAATACCAGGCTTCTAAGTTGTCAATTGAACCAAAATTTCCAGACAATTTTCGTATAATAACGGTTTTCATAAATGGTATCAATTTAAAATTGATTCAATGCTTTCCAGCAACTCTTGTGGCCTGAAAGGTTTGCTTATGTAATTATTAACTTTTGCTATTTGCAAGCCAAGAACCTTGTCTATTGGTTGTGCTTTTGCTGAAATAATAATAACAGGAATTTGATTTGTGATTTCATTTGATTTTAATTGATGATAAATATCCCACCCGTCAATATTCGGCATCATAAGATCTAATAATACTAAATCTGGTTTTTCCCTTTCAATTATTTCAAAACCTTCCATACCGTCATTTGTGGAGATTATTTCATAGCCTTTTCTTTCAAGAATCATCTTAATCAGATATGTCATCTCCAAATCGTCTTCAATATAGACAATTTTCTTTGGCATTATGCACTCCAATTGGTACAATTAGAAAAGTTTTTATAATATAGTTTACCATATCACGAGGAAAGAATAATTAGATGAAAATTACAACCTGGAACGTAAATGGTATAAGGGCTGCTATAAATAAAGGTTTTGTTGATTGGACAAAATCATACGAAAAAGATGTTTTATGTTTACAGGAAATAAAAGCCTTTCCTGAGCAAATTCCTGAAGAAGCTGTAAAGATCGATTCATACAAAGCACATATCAATTCTGCAAAAAGACCTGGATATAGTGGCGTAGCATCTTTTTTCAAAGAAGAACCGCTCGAAATTCGAAATGGATTGGGAGTTGAAGCTTTCGATGATGAAGGACGTGTGATACGTTCCAAACATAATGATTTCTATTTATATAATATTTATTTCCCAAATGGTCAGAGAGGGCAGGATCGCGTAGATTTCAAACTCGCATTTTATGACACTTTATTGTCTGAATGCAATCAACTACATGAACAGGGTGAAAAGATAATTATTACCGGAGATTTTAATACAGCGCATACAGAAATTGATCTCGCTAATCCAAAAGAAAATGCAAAAACAAGTGGATTTTTACCAGAAGAACGAGAGATGATAACAAAATACCTAAATAATGGTTTTGTAGATGCATATAGAGAATTGTATCCGGATAAAGTGGAGTATACATGGTGGACTTATCGGTTTGGTGCACGCAGGCGAAATATCGGGTGGCGACTAGATTATTTTTTAGTTAGTGACGAGCTCATGAAAGATGTAAATGATGTTATTATTCTTGGGGATGTTGAGGGATCGGATCATTGTCCCGTTACACTAATTATCGGTGAATAAGGAGAAGAGGCATGTCTAAGCAAAGAATCTTACTAGTGGATGATCACGAAGTTGTTCGACTTGGTCTAAAATCTTTATTAGATCGGAATCCTCAATTTGAAGTTATTGGGGAAGCTGGTACTGCAAAGGAGGCACTTGATAAAGTATCTCGTTTATTGCCGGATGTCGTTTTAATGGACATACGATTACCAGGATCATCGGGCATTGAGGCATGTGAAGAAATTACAAAGAATTATCCCGATATAAAAGTTGTTATGCTTACTTCCTATGCGGAAGATGAAATGCTTTTTTCTGCGATCAGAGCCGGTGCATCGGGATACGTTTTAAAACAAATCGGTGGTGAGGATTTAGTCCGAGCAATTGAACAAGTTGGAAGAGGTGAGGCGGCGTTAGATCCTGCAGTGACTCAACGTGTTTTTCAAGAGGTACGCCGGGCTGTAAAAGAAGAGGAAGCTTCTGCGTTCGTTAACCTGAGTCAACAAGAAAAGCATGTCTTATTATTAGTATCTGAAGGCAAAACAAATAGAGAAATTGCGAAAAACTTATTTCTGGGCGAAGGTACTGTTAGAAATTATGTAAGCAGCATCTTATCGAAACTTGGCGTGTCTAATCGAGCTGAAGCGGCAGCTTATGCGGTTGAGCATAATCTACGAGAATATTTGTAAATCTCAGGCAATGAAATAGAATTGTTATTACATTAATATTTTAAGACTTGATGATTTTCGATATCATCACGATAATTGCTACAGCTAATGCATAGATAGCCGATAAGAGTACTCCTGCTGCCGAAATATCTTTTATGATTTTGATTTTTGAATTCTTATCAGGATGCATAAAATCCAGTATGTATTCAATGGCAGAATTAAATATTTCTGCTATCCAAACCAGGAATATTGCTGAAAGAAAGAATAACGCTTCAATGTAATTCAATTTTAGGAAAAAAATTAAAAAGATAGCTACGATGGTTGCAAGCAAATGTATCCATGTGTTTTTTTCGTTCTTTATAATGAAAAGAATTCCCTGAAAAGCGGGGACAAAAGATTTAATGCGACCAATAAAAAAATTGAAAAATTTCATTCGGGTAACTGATTTAGTTTAATTCCATTAGCCAGTAGAATCTCATTTTGGGATTGCCACATTTCAGATTTTTGATCTTCAGTCATATGATCGTAACCCAACAAATGTAACATACCATGAACCACCATTAATTTAATTTCAGCAAATAATTCATTCCCGAGCTTAAGTGACTGATGGTCAACGAATGGATAACAAATGACAATATCTCCCATTATTTCTTTTCCAGATTCAGGATCAATTTCACCTGCTTCAAATGATAATACGTCAGTAGATTGCGCGTAGCCAAAGTATCTTTTATATAATTCTTGCATTTCATCTTCATTGATAAAACTTATCGTCACCACTTTATTGAGTGTTTTATTTTCTGAGATGAGAATTGAAGAGATTAAGTATTCAATATTTTCAGGAATATCAAATTTATCTTCATTGATAATAATTACTTCAGGGTTTGTCAGTTTCATCTAGTAATTCAACAGGTTGAGTTTTTAATTCAGGGTATTTAATTCTAGGGTGGTATGTATTAATTAAAGTATTTGAAAATGAATTTACTATTATGTTCAAATCTTTCATCGTTAATTCTGTGTCTTCCAGCTGACCTTCTTTTAGACAAAAATCAATAACCCCATGAATAATTTTTTCTAGTTCTTCTCTATTTGTTGGTTTATCAGCTCTGGCTCTTGCTTCTACACCATCTGCCAACATTAACAGTGCCGTTTCTTTTGATTGCGGAATTGGACCAGGATAGCGAAAATCATTCACATCAACCGAATCTACATCATTATTATTGGCTTCAATTGCTTTTATATAAAAATATTTAGTCATCAATGTACCGTGATGTTCTTTTACAAAATCAATGATCCTTGATGGTAGTCGGAATTTCTTTGCTAGATCAACGCCATCAGGTACGTGTTGGATAATCGTAGCAGCACTTAAATAATGATCAAGATCATCATGGGCGTTGATATTACTTGCAATCTGGTTTTCAATAAAAAATGATGGATTGGCAGCTTTTCCTGCGTCATGATATAAAGCTCCAACTCTTGTCAATAATTGGTCTGCACCAATGTCTTTTGCTGCTTGCTCTGCCATATTCGTTACTTGAAGAGAATGCTGATATGTTCCAGGCGCATTGGTTAAGATGAATTGGAGCAAAGGATGGTCAGGCCTGGAAATTTCAAGTAATTGGATCGCAGTTGTAATACCTAGAATTTGGGCAACAAAGAATTGCATTAATAGACCCAAACTTGCCGATGCCATACCATTTAATAATGATGCACCAGAAAGTGTAATCATTCCAATTAAATCAGTGGAACCATCCAATAATCGAATTGCTAATATAACTCCAATAGATAAAATTCCGGTAAGCAAACCAGCACTAAAAAATACAGAAATTCTTCTGCCCTGGCCTAGTACAAGGCTTCCGAATAATGAAGGTATCAAATAGAAAGGCAATAAACTTTGAAAATCAAAGGAACCAAAGGAAATGATAGAGCTCAATGAAAGCGAGAGGATAAATGCAGCCTCAAAACCAAATAGTGTTCCTATGGCGAATGTAAAACCTGCAAATGGAAATATATAAGGTAATACTGTTCTGTTTGGAATTAAGAATTTTGCTGATAACAAAAATAATATAAAAATAATTGAAATAATAAGAATTTCTTTAACTGAAAATGAGTTTGATTTTTGTTTACTGAAATATAATCCCAGGAAAAACATTTGAAGTAGTATGAAAATTCCAGCCGCAAAATATTCTTGTTGTTTGTTATCGGGTGAAATGAAATTAAATTTTTCCAAAGCTTCATAAGTTTGTTCGTCAATTATTTGACCACGACGAATAATACTTTCACCTGGGGAATATGATTTTTGTACTGGTTCAACCTGTTCAATTGCTAAATTAATTGCTTCATCTGTTAATTCTTTACTAAACAATGAATTAGGAACTACAAACGGCGAAACAAGATTTTCAATAGTTTTGGAGTTATCTTCGCTGAACGAAAAGCTGATCAGTGTCGCTACTCTTTGCTTTGCTTCCTGAACTTGATAGTCGCGAATTGTTGCTCGAAAAACCTGTTCCAATACCAAAATGGCTTCTCTTTGTACGGATACCCAGGTTTGTTCATCCAGATTTATGAGTTGGGTGGCGACATCGCGGGAAATTTGTGTGTGTGTAAGGTTCGATAAATCGTTAATTTTTTGATCGAGATCTGAGTAAGAATCATTCCTAACCAATGTGATGAAATCGATGGATTTTCTGAGCCTATCGATTTGTTGTCGAGAAATTGCTGGATCAATATTTAGATAAACTGGTGTAATTGAATTTTTAATAGAAGAAATTTTTTGTTCTGTCAGATAATCTGATGTGTACGTTAGATTTCTTGGGGCTTGAAAATCTTGAGTCGCAACGCTTCCTACTGATAATTCAAATGCTGTTGGCCGGGAAGAAATTGGTAATATGATCGACCCAAAGGCAATTATGCCGGTGAGAATTAGAATAACTATCTTGAAAAACGAATTCTCTTTTTTCTTAAATTTCTTCTCTAAAGAATTTATCATGCTAATTTTGTAATAATTCTTTCACAATCTGGCTAACTTGATTTCCGGGTGCTCTACCTGCAATTTTTGGTAATACGATTTTCATCACTATTCCCATATCTGCTGGTGTGTGTGCACCAATTTCCGCAATACATTCTTTGACAATTAGAGAAATTTCTTCTTGAGATAATCCTGCCGGAAGAAAAGCATTGAGGATTTTGATATCATGCTGCGCTTCAGCAATTAAATCCTGACGGTTATTTAACTCCGCACCTTCTATAACTTCGTGTCTACTCTTTATTTCCTTGTGGAGAATAGAAATTACCTCTTCATCGGTTAGTACTTTTCCTTTATCAATCTCATTATTTTTAATACTGGATATGACCATGCGAATGACGCGTTTCGAATCTGTATTCGATTCTTTCATAGCGACTTTCAATGCTTCTGATAGTTGATTTTTTAAACTCATGTCATACCTCGTTAATCCAAAGAATTTGTTGCAATTTTATCCCGTAATTGGTTAAATGTCGCATCTCCAATTCCAGGGACATTAAGTATATCTTCTATTGTATCAAAATAGCCATAGGTTTCTCTATACATGATGATCTCATTCGCTTTCGTTTCTCCAATGCCAGGTAAAAGCATTAGCTCTTTCATATCAGCTTCATTAATATTTATCAGTTCTGAATCGGTAATTGTGATTATGTTTGTCCTTAAACCAGAGTCATTCAATGAAATATGGACATGCTGACCATCGTATAATTTTGACGCTAAATTGATGTCAGATTCCGGGGGAATTTTTATTTCCGAAAGGTTTATCAAATCTTCCATACGACTATCAACCGGTAGTAAATAAACACCAGGATTTTCAATATCTCCAGATAAATACACTTTGATGGGTAAAGGTGTGGGAGCAGGAACAATTTTTATTGGGATTCCTGGATCGTTTGTGTTTAATAAAAGAATAACCCCCGCAACTAAAAACCCGGTGAGTACTGCTAGGAAATAATGAAATAAATTCGAACCTTTCATAAAATAAGTATATTTTCAGGTTCGTATGTGTCAAGTTTGGTTATTGAATTGATTTGTAAAAAGAAACAGAAAACCTACATTTCATTGTTTTCTAATTTATACATTGCGTTAAAAGCAGCTATGCTTACTTCTAATATTTTTTCATCTGGTTCGTTGGTTGTTAATTTTTGTAACCATAATCCAGGTTTAGCAAATAAAGAGATGACTGGGCTTTCCAAATGGTCAGCAGTAAATCGAATATACTCATAAGCAATCATCGCAATGACTGGAATTAATACTAATCTTGACGTTATTAATAACAGCCAACCGAGATCACCAAGAAATGTAAACATAATCACAGAAATCAGAACTACATAAAGGATGAATGCTGTTCCACATCTTGGATGTTGAAGAGAATAACGCTTCACTGATTCTGGGGTTAACTCAACTTTGGCTTCAAAAGCATTGATTGTTTTATGTTCAGCACCATGATATGAAAATACTCTGTGAATATCAGACATTTTTCCAATCCCCCAAATATAGGCTATAACAAAAACAAGGCGAATTAATCCTTCTATTAAGTTTTGGATAATATGTGAAAAACCCAACCATTGTTCGAGGGCTTTACCTATTAACGCAGGCGCGAGGAAGAATAAACCCATAGCAACCGCTAAAGAAATAAATAATGTTATATATAATGCCGGTCCTTCAATTTTTTCTTTCTCGTCCTCAGTCTGAAAATTTGCAGATTTTGTTAAGTATTTTGTTCCTAATCCCAATGCATCCCAAAGAATAATTAAACCCCGTAAAAATGGAACTTTTTTAAGTGGGCTTTGGTAAATTTTGCCTAATTCTTCAGTTTCAACAATAATTTCCCCGTCAGGTTTGCGATACGCAGCAGCAAGATATTTGCTTCCGCGCATTAACACTCCTTCAATCAACGCTTGTCCGCCGTAGGTTGGTAATCTCAGTTTTTCTGTTTTCATTCTATGCCTGCATAGTTATAGAAAAAGTGAATTAAGGAAAGAATTCCCTTTTTCCAGGTTGGCAAATGAAGACTTTCGTTAGGCGAGTGAATTTTATCTTCCGGAAGACCAAAACCAGTAAGCACCGAATCTTTACCAAGAATTCTTTGCATTGATGCGACTACGGGTATTGAACCCCCTTCGCGTTTAAATAATGGCGGAATTCCCCACACATTTTCCAAAGCTTTTGTTAGGGCGATGACACCAGGATGACTTATGTCTGAAATAGATGCCCAACCACCAGCAAATTGCTTGAGATCCCATTTTACCGTTTGGGGAATATTCATTTCTATGAAATTCTTGAGTTGTTGATAAATTTTATCTGGATCCTGGTTAGGAACTGTCCGCATTGATATTTTTGCCATTGCTGAAGATGGAATTATGGTTTTTGAGCCTTCACCAATAAAACCAGATAGCATGCCATTGATCTCAAGCGTAGGGCGAGCCCCCAATCTTTCTATAGGGTTGTAATCTTTTTCACCCCACAAAGCAGGCGCACCTGTTTGACGTATTAAATCATCTTCAGTAATGGGCAATCTTGAAAGCTGTTCTCTTTCTTCATCAGACAAAGGAATCACATCATCATAAAAGCCTGGAAGGGTGACTTTCCAATTTTCATCATGCATTTTTGTAATTAGTTCAGACAAAACAAGAGCAGGATTGTGGATGACACCTCCATACATACCTGAATGGAGATCATGATCTGGACCATATACATTTAATTCAAAATATGTCATGCCACGCAATCCATAAACAATCGTTGGATTCTCAGGTGAAATCATTCCTGCATCCGGATTTAATATAACGTCACACTTCAAAAGATCTTTATTCTTTGCCAGAAAACCAGCCAGATTTGGAGAACCAATTTCTTCTTCTCCTTCGATGATAAATTTAAAATTTACCGGAATTTGTCCAGTTGAATTGATTGCATGATATGCAGCAAGGCTGGCGATTATTTGACCTTTCATATCAGAAGCACCACGTCCAAATAAGCGGTCATTTCTGACAGCAGGTTTAAATGGGTCCGTCTTCCATAAATCTAGTGGATCTGGAGGTTGAACGTCATAATGGCCATAAATCAGTACCGTTAATGCCTCTTTGATTGCAGATTTTTTTTCAGCAAACACAACTGGATGACCTTTTGTTTCTAAAATCTGAACATCTTGAATGCCAAATTGATTTAGAATATTTTTGATAAAATTTGCAGCTTCCAACATATTCGGTTTGCGAATTGGATCTGTCGAAATCGATGGGATTTCTATAAAATCTTGTAAAATTCCTTGATAGAAATCATAATTATTCTTACTATACTCAAGTGCATCAGATCGTAAAGACATGTTAAAGACTCCTTTGATTTAATTCGAATCTGATTATAAAGGTAATCCGGATAAAGGTAAATCAAAATTTCACATTAGCTTAGACAAATAAATATATGGACAGGAGAGACAAATGATCATTACCAACGGAAAAATTATTACCTGGACAAAACCCAATGAGCTTATTGAAAACAAATCAATTTTGGTTCAAGGGAATGAGATTAAAAAAATCGATACAATTGAAAATTTATTACAAGAAAATGGGGGTGAAGAGATTTTAGATGCAAAAGGTCAATATGTAATGCCAGGATTAATTTGTGCTCATACTCATTTTTATGGGGCATACTCGCGAGGTTTAGCCATTCCTGGTGACCCTCCCTCAGCTTTTCCAGAAATATTGAGCAATCTTTGGTGGGCTTTGGATAAGGCTTTGGATGAACAATCCGTTGCATCATCTGCCTGGGTTTGTATCATAGATGCGATCAAACATGGAAATACCAGTTTATTTGATCATCATGCATCTCCAAATGCAATATCCAATTCCTTGGATGTGATTGCGGATGTTGTTGATCAATCCGGGATTAGAGCATCATTATGTTATGAAGTGACTGATCGAGATGGAGATCAGAAAGCGCGAGAAGGAATAAATGAAAATATTAGATTCATTACAAGAATTAATAACAGAAATAATTTAAATGGCAGATTAGCGGCAACTTTTGGTTTGCACGCCAGTCTAACATTATCTGATAAAACGCTTGAATTAAGTCAAAGTATGGCGCCTTCAGGAAGTGGTTTTCACATTCATGTTGCTGAACACCCTGTTGACGAATATGATAGCATAAAAAAATCAGGACTGCGTGTAGTAGATCGATTATTAAAGAATAATATTTTGAACGAGAGGTCAATTGTTGCTCATGCAGTTCATATTGATGCAAAAGAAGTTAATATCCTGGCAGAAACAAAAACATGGGTTACACATCAACCACGATCAAACATGAATAATGCCGTTGGTATAGGAAATATTGAATCAATGGTGCGGGCAGGTGTAAAAGTTTGTCTTGGTAATGATGGGTTTTCCAATACAATGTGGGACGAATGGAAAACTGCTTACCTTGTTCATAAATTAGTAAATCTTGATCCAAGAAAAATGGGGGGATATGATGTTATTGAAATGGCGATTTATCAAAATTCAAGTTTAGCTTCTCAACAATTTAATTTACCCATTGGATCCATTGTTCCTGGAGCTCAAGCTGATATAATTTTTGTTGATTACCTCCCGTTTACCGAGATTAATTCTGGTAATTTACCCTGGCACATTTTGTTTGGTATGCATCATAGTATGGTTACAATGACCATGGTGGCAGGCAAAGTACTCATGAAGAATAAAGAACTTATTAACATTGATGAGAAAAAAATTTTTAGTGATGCCTATCAATTACATAAAGGGGTCTGGGATCGATATAAAAATCAATTTTAATTTTATAAAAGGATGGATTGAATGAAAATTGCTATATTAGGCGGTACTGGTAAAGAAGGAATGGGTATTGGTTATCGATGGGCTAAAGCTGGTCACGAAATTACGATCGGATCCAGAATGGAAAGTAAAGCACTTGATGCAGCTGCGAAACTTCAAGGAATGCTGGGAAATGAAATAGAAATAGCGGGCAAAGAGAATTTAGAGGCAGCAAAAGAAGCCGAATTACTTGTATTAACGGTTCCTTTCAGCGCGCACAAAGCAATGTGTGAATATGTTAAAGAAGCAAGCCAGGGAAAAATAGTCATTGATGTAACTGTGCCTCTCGTACCACCAAAAGTTACGAAGGTTCAGATGCCTTCTGCTGGAAGCGCAACACTCGAAGCAAAAGAAATATTTGGAGAAAATACAAGTGTTGTGGCTGCATTCCAAAATATATCTTACGAACACCTGGTGGTAGATGGAGAAGTCGCCTGTGATGTTTTAGTAACTGGTGATAGTAAAGCTTCTCGTGAAGTGGTTATTAAACTGGTTCAAGATGCTGGACTTGTTGGTATCGACGCCGGTCCCATTGAAAATTCTGTTGTAGTTGAGGGTTTGACATCCATATTAATCGGCATCAATAAAAAATTTGGGATACATGATGCTGGAATTAAAATAACTGGTATTTCTTAAATGAATTTATTGGTTTACGCATTCGAGAATTTCCCAGAGGTAGAAATTTCTTCTTTTCTACCTGAAACCATTTTAATATCAGCTATTGAAAATAATTGGACCTGGGAAGAAGGTGATATTGTAGTAGTTGCCCAAAAGATTGTTTCTAAATCCGAAAATCGACTTGTCAACTTAATGGATGTAGAGCCTGGACAACGAGCTATCAAATATGGGAAATCAACTGGCAAAGATGCAAGATTAGTTGAGCTTATTTTACGGGAATCAAAGAAGGTTATTCGGACAAGAAATGGATTGATGATTGTGCAACATAAATTAGGATTTATTTGTGCGAATGCAGGAATTGATCACTCAAATGTGAAAGGACCAGACGAAAACCCTGAAAGTTGGGTTCTTTTACTACCTAAAGACCCGGATAAATCAGCTTCCATTATTCGCGAGTTCATCAAGAATGAAACCGGAAAAAATGTTGGAGTTATCATCATAGATTCCCATGGGCGACCCTGGCGGAAGGGTATCGTAGGTTTAACGATTGGTATAAGTGGCGTACCAGCTTTAATCGATCGGAGAGGTTATAAAGACAGATTTGGCTACCAACTGCGGGTTACTGAGATTGGCTCTGCTGACGAATTAGCAGCAACAGCTTCAATTTTAATGGGACAGGCGGATGAAGGTCGTCCGGTCGTCGTTATCAGGGGATATCCATACGCGTTAAGAGAAAGTTATACAAATGAATTGTTTCGTAGTGAAAATGATGATTTATTTAGATAGATATTTTCTAAATATTGTATAATTGAGTTGTCTGACATTTCATAGAAGGTTCAAAATATATTCTGGGATTGGAGTCAAACCATGAGCTTATGGGTGATTGTTCCAGTAAAACCCCTAAGACGATCTAAATCAAAATTAACCAATATTTTATCTGAAGAAGATAGGTCTATCCTTAATTTAAAAATGTATGAAAATACATTGAAAGTATTGAAAGGTATAAAGATACCTCATCAGGTTCTCGTTGTCAGCAAAGATTCCTCTGTATTATCTTTAGCCAGATCTTACAATGCGAAGACGCTTCAGGAGGATGGCGATAGTGGTTTAAATTTGGCATTAAAAAAAGCAATTCAGGTTGTTAAAGCTTATGCAGCACAATCTGTGCTGATCCTACCAGCAGATTTACCTTTCATAACAAAAGAAGATATCGAAGGAGTAATGGAATATCCAGGTGGTTACTCGTTTATGCTGATATCACCGGATAGAAAAATGAGCGGAACAAATCTCTTATTTATGTCACCACCAGATCTGATTGAATTTAGTTATGGTCCTGGGTCATTTGAACGACATGTTCGTCAAGCTCAAGCCCATAACGCGCAAATTGAAGTGAAAAAATTTGACAGCGCTGAATTAGATATTGATTCGCCAGAGGATTTTGAATTGTACAAAAAGTTAATCAATTACGAAGACACAAACCAATTCTTAAGGATTTAATAAGGAGGAACGATGTTCGAACGTGTTGCATTATATTTGCAGGACTCACACGATTTACGAGATGGATTAGATTATGTGAAGATGGCGGAAGATTATGGTTTTGAAGCCGTATGGCAAGCAGAAAGTCGACTTGTTCGTGATGCTATTGTACCTATGGCTGCTTATGCTGCTGTCACAGATAAATTGAAAGTTGGTTCAGGGGTAATTAATAACTGGACCAGAAATATTGGTTTATTAGCAGCCACATTCCTTACACTGGATGACCTCGCTCCAGATCGAATTATATGTGGAATTGGTGCCTGGTGGGATCCGCTTGCCAAAAATGTGGGTATCAATCGAACAAAACCTCTTTTAGCTATGCGCGAAACAGTCGATGTGCTTAAGAGATTGCTAAATATGGAACGAGTCTCATTTGAGGGTGAATTTATACAGGTGTCCGGAATTGAATTAGACGTTGTTCATGGAAGAAGAGAACCTAGAAATGTCCCCA
The DNA here is from genome assembly GCA_019429225.1 of Anaerolineaceae bacterium. Taxonomy (GTDB): domain Bacteria; phylum Chloroflexota; class Anaerolineae; order Anaerolineales; family Anaerolineaceae; genus UBA6170. The sequence continues at coordinate 14,119 of JAHYJK010000023.1, read as the reverse complement.
TTATGATTGGAGCCACCGGGGATAAAATGATGGAGATGACAGGTGAAATTGCCGATGGTTGTGTTCTCAATTATTGTGTCCCTCCTGAATATAATCTAAAAGCACTTGAATTATTGGACAAAGGCGCAAAAAAAGCTGGTAGAAGATTCGATGATATTGACAGACCGCAATTAGTCGTTTGCTCAGTGGATGAAGATCATGATAAAGCAATTGATACAACCAGAGAATTGCTGACTCAGTATCTCGCACAACAACCACATATTGCAAAGGCTTCCGGTGTTTCCTCCGATGTGGTCGCGGAAATACAATCTATCCTTGGTTGGCCAGCCACACATGAACAAATTCAGAAAGCAAAACATCTTGTACCTGAGGACCTTATTCTCAAGATTACAGCCTCCGGAACTCCAGACGAAGCAAGAACTAAAGTAGCAGAATATATTAAAAATGGCTGTACGTGCCCGATTTTATATCCTGTTGGTGGCAAAGTTGAAACATTGTTAAAAACTTTTGCGACGAAGTAAATTGGTATCAATGGCTTTATGGTTGATTATTTTTTCACCATGAAGCCATTTTTTCTGAGAAAAAAGAAAAATTGATTTACTGGTAAAAATTAAAAATCACTAATCATCAAATCAGAATTGATTAATAAAGATATAGACCGACAAATAATTCATGAATATTTTTTCAGAAATAAACAAGATTGAATCCAAAGGTATGACTGCTGTATTATGTATTGTCACTAAAACGCAAGGTTCCACTCCTCGTCATGCTGGTTCAAAAATGATTGTTTACGCTGATGGTCGAACCGTTGGAACCATTGGCGGGGGAGAAATTGAATCCCTGTGTATAACTGAAGCAATTAATTTAATTGATACCGGAAATACTAAAATGCTTCATTACAAATTGGTTAACCCAGAACAAGGTGACCCTGGCATCTGTGGTGGGGAGGTAGAGGTTTATCTGGAAGTATTTGGCAAGAAACCAAAAATGCTCATTTTTGGTGCTGGTCATGTTGGAAAGCAATTATCGTTTTTAGCAAATTGGCTGGGATTTGAAGTAATCATGATTGATGATCGCGAAGGATTAATTTCTGATGTCAACCTACCAGAGTTATCAGTTCGTTTTGCCAGTTTAGATAAATTTATTGAAAAATACCCTGATTTTGTAGCAAACAATTTATTTGTAGTAATGACAACCCGGAGCTTGGAGATCGATGTAAAGCACCTACCAGAAATATTAAAATTTGATCCTCGATATATTGGGGTAATTGGCTCCAAGAAACGCTGGTTAAAAACAACTGAATTGTTATTAAATGATGGTATAGTGGAATCAGAAATTATGAAAATCTTCTCTCCTGTCGGTTTGGATCTAAAGAGCGAAACACCAGAAGAAATTGCTCTTTCTATCATGGCTGAAATATTAAAGGTAAGAAATAACGCTTCAGGTGAGAATTTGAGATATTTTCGGAGGAAAAGAATTGATGTGGAATAAGTACTACAACGTAACCTCAATTGAAAAAGCACTAGAAATACTTAGTCAATATCAGGATCAGGCAAGAATCGTTGCTGGAGCAACAGATTTACTAATTGAATTTGAAAAAGGTCTTAGAAAAACCACAGACGTTTTAATCGACATAACCAGAATTGAAGGATTAAATCAAATCACTTTAGACGAAGATCAGAATATTCATTTAGGTCCTTTGGTAACTCACAACGATGTAGCAGCATCAAAAATAATTCAAGAAAGAGCCTTACCTTTGGCTCAAGCTGCATGGGAGGTTGGTTCTCCACAAATTCGTAATCGGGGAACAATAGCAGGTAATTTAATTACTGCGTCTCCAGCGAATGATACGATCACGCCATTAATGGCATTACAGGCAAAATTAGTCTTAAAATCTATTCACGGTCAAAGAGTTGTCTCACTTGAAGATTTTTATTTAGGTGTAAGAAAGTCTATTTTACAAGCGCATGAGATGGTTACGGATATTTATTTTCCAGCTTTGGATGACTCCCAAAAAGGCCAATTTATTAAATTTGCTTTGCGGCGCGCGCAAGCAATATCGCTAGTAAACGTTGCTATAGTCTGTGATATGGAAAATGAATTTGTTAAAAATACTAAGATTACCTTAGGGGCAGTTGCTCCAACAATTATTCACGCAAAAGAAGCTGAACAATTCCTTAATGGAAAGAAATTATCTGAAGATGTAATTAATGAAGCTGCATTACTTGCAAAAAAAGCAACAAAACCAATTTCTGATGTGAGAGGATCGGCTTCTTATAGGAAAATACTGGTTAAGGTCATTACAAAACGGGCTTTAGAATCGATTGCTGAAGGGAAGAGAGATAATCTTTTACCAAAAGATCCGGTCCTTTTAGATAATCACAGCACTTTTCCAGTATTAGCCACTTCTTCATACCATTCAAGCAAAGATGAAAAAATTAAAACCCACATTAATGGTAAATATTTCGAATTTGAAAATTGCCAGGATAAAACATTATTAGACTTAATTCGTGAGGATGCAAAATTAATAGGCACGAAAGAAGGTTGTGCAGAGGGAGAGTGCGGTGCTTGCACTGTCTTTATGGATGGGAAAGCGGTAATGGCCTGTTTGGTCCCGTCAGCAAGAGCTCACAATGCCCAGATAACTACCATTGAGGGGATTAAATCCGAGGGAATAAAACACATTGTTCAGGATTTCTTTATTCAGGAGGGAGCAGTTCAATGTGGATATTGTACGCCAGGCTTTGTTATGTCTGCTGTCAAGTTACTGGAAGAAAAACCAACTCCATCACAATTAGAAATTAAACATGCAATTTCTGGTAATTTGTGTAGATGTACTGGTTATTACAAAATAATATCGGCAATCGAAAAAGCGTCTAAAACATAATTTGTTTGGGAGGGATTGATGTCTAGATATGATTCTTATCAGGAAAAACGGCCAGTCACTGACGATAAAATTTACATTCACCCTATTTGGCGTGGAATTGGATTTGCATTATTGATATTTGCACCAATCATGGGCTATGCAGCATCGATTTTACTTATTGATCTAAACAAAACAAATAAATGGATTCCGGTTCCAAAAGATTTATTGATATCCGGAAGTGACCCGTATTTATTGATAAAAATTATCATCACAATTGTGGTGGCATTTATTATCTTTTTATTATTTCAACTCATAACTTTCTTCTTGTATAGAGTTGCAGGCCCATCTCGATATGGTCCATTAGATGTTCCCAGAGTTGCTTATCGAGGAAAAAAATTCAAACGATAAAAAAATTAATGAGGTTTTATGGAAATCGGAAAAGTCATAACACGAGTTGATGCAGAAGCAAAAGTAACTGGTGAAGCTTTATATCCTGGTGATATAAACTTTGATGACCAGCTTTATATGAAAACTTTATTTTCAGAGAAACCCCATGCTGTAATCAAAAGGATCGATATTTCTGAAGCTGAAAAGATGCCAGGTGTCGTTCTTGTATTAACGGCAAAGGATGTGCCAAATAATGAATACGGGCTGATCATGCCTGACCAACCAGTTCTTTGTGGTCCAGGATCAAATAATCCATATGCGGACCGGACAAGATGTGTATCGGATCAAATAGCACTGGTCATTGCAGAATCTGAAAATATTGCCTCAAGTGCATTGAGTAAAATTAAAGTTAGTTTTGATGAATTGCCAGTGATAAATAATCCTGATGAAGCATTACTTGATGATGCGATTCGAATTCATCAAGATCGTGATGATAATGTATTGCTGCATTATAAAGTTCGAGATGGAGATATAGAACAGGGTTTTAAAGATTCTGATGTAATCGTAGAAGGTGTGTATCAAACCCCAATGCAGGAGCATGCTTATCTTCAACCTGAAGCTGGTGTGAGTTACATAGATGATAACAATAGAATTACTATGGTTGTGGGTGGTCAGTGGGTGCATGAAGATCAGGAGCAGATAGCCCATTCTTTGAATCTACCCGTTGATAAGATCCGAGTCATATATCCAGCGATAGGTGGAGCATTTGGTGGGCGTGAGGATATGTCAGTCCAGATTACACTGGCGCTGGCTACTTTCAAGCTATCAGAGAAGGGTATTCATCGTCCAGTCAAAACAGTCTGGTCGCGCGAAGAATCAATCATTGGTCATCATAAACGACATGCTTATAAGATTTTTTCTAAATGGGGTGCAAACAAAGAAGGAAAAATTCTTGCGGCTGAGTTAAAAATTGTCGCAGATGCTGGTGCTTATGCATACACATCCACCAAAGTACAGGGCAATGCAACTTTAATGTGTACTGGCCCGTATGAAGTACCAAACGTAAAAGTAGATTCATATACTGTATTTACAAATAATGTTCCAGGTGGTGCTTTTCGTGGATTTGGGGGTCCACAAGCAGCATTTTCTGCTGAGATGCAGATCAATAAATTGGCTGAGAAATTGGATCTTGATCCTGTCGAAATTCGAATGCGAAACATATTAAAAGATGGTTCAAGATTACCAGTTAAGTCTCCTCTGCCTGCTGGTGTCAGTTTGTCTAAAGTAGTTGAGAGATGTGCTTTGGAAGCAGGTTGGAAAAAAATTGATGGCAAATGGAATCATCCAGACCTTAAATGTGTTTCAAACAGTAACAAAATTAAAGGTCTTGGATTTGCATGTGGCTATAAAAATGTTGGTTTTTCTTTTGGTGCTCCGGAAAACTGTTGGGCAACCATAGAGCTTAGAGGGGGATCCGAAATTGAAAAGGTAATCTTACACCACGCTGGTGCTGAAGTTGGTCAGGGATCTCATACGGTTTTTTGCCAGATGGCTGCTGATGCTGTAGGAGTCGATGTAGAAAAAGTTGAATTAATAGCCTCCGACACAAGCACTTCGGATAATTCTGGAAGTGTTTCTGCATCACGTATGACATTTATGGCTGGAAATTCAATTTATGGAGCTGGAAAATTAGCGTTGGAAAAATGGAATAATGAAGAAAGACCTGCTATCGGGAGATATCAATATAAGCCTCCGAAAACAACACCGTATGATAAAGATACTGGTGAATGCATTCCCAATTTCTCATACGGATATGCAGCCGAGGCGGTTGAAGTTGAAATCGATCCTGAGACAGGTGAAGTACATTTATGTAAGGTGATCTGTGCAGATGATGTTGGGAAAGCCATTAACCCACAATTAGTTGTGGGTCAGATAGAAGGTGCGATTGTGCAGGCAGCTGGATATGGATTAATGGAGAATTTCATTCAGGAAAATGGATACGTAAAAACCAGTCAATTATCGACTTACTTGATCCCAACGGTGCTGGATATTCCTGATGAAATTAATTCCATCATAATAGAACATCCTGATCCTATCGGACCATGGGGGGCTCGAGGTGTCGGCGAAATGCCATATATTCCGCTCGTGCCAGCCATCAGTTCAGCGATTCACTCGGCAACCGGTGTATGGTTTGATCACTTTCCAATGACACCTGAAACTGTGCTACGAGGACTGGGAAAGATTGATGAAGATTAATTCGTAGATCAAGATAATTGATCTTTTCTAATAGAGGTTCCAGATGAATATATTAATACGTGGTGGCGGTGACCTCGGAAGTGGGGTAGCCTTTCGCCTTCATCGGGTAGGTTGGAATGTCGTAATAACTGAGATTGAAAAACCTCTTGTTTTACGGCGAACCGTTTCTTTTGCAAATGCAATTTATGAGAAAGAATCTATTGTTGAAGGCACAATTTCCAGATATGTCAGTGATTCTAAAGTTATTCCTGAATTAATAAAAAAGCATGAAATTCCGGTATTAATTTCTCCGGAAAGATATTCATTTCCTGAATACAATCCGGATATCGTCGTTGATGCCAGATTATTAAAAATATTCGTTGAATATCTATTGTCCACAAAACCAATGGTTATTGGTCTTGGTCCGGGGTTTAAGGTTGGTAAAAACTGTCATGCAGTGATTGAAACGAACCGTGGACATTATCTGGGCAGAGCACTGTGGGAAGGAGCAGCAATCTCTGATACTGGTATACCGGGGACAGTGTCTCAAAAAAGTCATGAACGCGTCCTACGTGCGCCAGCCAGCGGTACCATTCAATCGAATGTTGTTCTGGGCACCTTAGTTAAAAAAGGTGATTTAATTGGGAGAATCAACAATGAACCAATTCTTGCTCCATTTGATGGTTGTCTTCGAGGCCTCATGCATGATGGTATCTATGTAGAAGAAGGAATAAAAATTGGTGATTTGGATCCTCGCCTTGATAATAAATTAATCTATTTCATTTCTGAAAAATCTTTAGCGATTGCTGGTGGTGTCCTGGAAGCTATTCTTACCTATCAAAATATGATTAAATGAAAATTTCTTCATTAAATTTATTTTCAACTACAGATCAGGTTGCCTGGGTTGGGGCTGGAGGTAAAACCAGCCTGATTTTTGCGATCGCTCATGAGTTATTTTCAAAAAAATGTGTTATCACTACCACAACAAAAATGGCGCATTCAGAAATAGAGTTTGCGGATCAATCTATTAAAACAGACGCATTTTACAATTTTGAATTGGATCGAATAAAAGATGTTACATTGATTTATAGAGGATCAGCCGAAAATGAAAGTGAAAAAATTTCTGGATACCTCTCAGAAGAATTAAAGACACTATCAGATATTCTTCATAAAAATCAGGTTCCGTTACTCATTGAGGCAGATGGTTCAAAAAGAAAAGCATGTAAATTCCCCGGTGTTCATGAACCCAATATTCCTTCATTTGTGAATAAAGTATGTGTAGTAGTTGGTTTATCTTCTATTGGTAAACCTCTAACTGATGAATACTTTCATAGACCAGAAGAAATCGCAAAAGTGCTAAATATTTCTATTGGTGAGTCAATCGTTACAGATCACATTTTTGAAATATTATCACATCCTGATGGTGGTCTCAAGAATATTCCTGATGAAGCAGAAAAAATTCTTTTTTTACATCAGGCAGATAAGTTGATTGACAATAACCAAATAAATGATTTAGCGTTAAAACTTAAAGGTTTCTATGATCAGATCTTATTAAGTGAGATCAATAATGGCTCTCTCCAAATTCATGCCCATTGGGGAAAAATTGGTTGCATAATATTAGCCGCTGGTTCTGGCTCCAGGTTTGGCGGACCCAAACAATTGGCAATTTTTAAAAACAAGACTTTTATTGAAAATGTGATAGAAACTTCACAGAATGTTCATTTTCAAAATCGAGTTGTCATTCTTGGCGCTCATTTTGAAGAAATAAGAACTGTAATTAATAAGTATGAAATCGTTATTCAAAACAATGTTCATTGGGAAAATGGACAGTCCTCCTCGGTGACATTAGGTGTAAATTATTTTTTAGAGCATCCTGTTGATGCGATCATTTTTTTACTTGTTGATCAACCTCAAATCACACCAAGTATGATAAATAATGTTTTGAATTTGTTTGCGTATCAAAAACCTAAAATTATTGTTCATAATTACAAAGGTGAAAATCGTCACCCCATCTTATTCTCAAGAGATACTTTTCGTGAGCTGTTAGATATCAAGGGGGATAAAGGTGGAAGACAATTATTTGACAAATTTTTGCCAATTCAAATAAATTTAGAAAACGATTATCAGGCACTTGATATTGATACGATAGAAGATTTGAAGAATTTATAATTAATGCTGGAAAATGGGTGCAAATTTAATGTATAAATGCTGGTTGTATTATTTTGATAGAGGACTTATAGAAGAATTTCCAATCTTAAGGACTGATAATACTGTAGAACAGTTTGTCTTAAAATTACCCGAAGGTGTTTATTCCACACTCAGAACTGTTCAAAAAACTAAGATTTTTCAATTTTCGTTCCACTTAAAACGTTTAGTTGAAAGTTATTCTCTTTCCAAAAACTTTTTTCATTTTGACATAACTAAAATACGTGAGCCATTACAAAAAATCATTAATGATTATCCAGCAGAAGAAGTTCGGATCAGGATGCATATTCCCCTGAGGGAACCTGAAAAATGTTACATAATTCTTGAAGAACTTTCTACGCCTGGGAAAAAAGCATACGAAAGTGGAGTGCGTGTCAATACAAACAACTTGACTCGAAATAACCCAAAAGCAAAACTAACTTCATTTATCCAAAAATCTGAAAAAATTAAAAAATTTTGTAAAGCGAATAATTTAGAAGAATCAATAATCCTGAGTCCAGGTAAAAAATTATTAGAAGGTTTATCAAGTAATTTTTTTGCTGTTCAGAACAAACAAATATTTACAGCAGATATTGAAGTCTTAAGTGGAGCAACCCGTGACATCATACTAGATGAAGCACGGAAAGCAAAAATTGAAATCAATTATTCCCCCATAAGTTATGACCAAATTGAAAAAATTGAAGAAGCATTTATATCCAGTACCAGCAGGGGGCTATTGCCAGTTATAAAAATAGATGATAAACAAGTTGGAAATGGTAGACCAGGAAAAATTACCACATTTTTATTATCCAAGCTGAATGAAAGAATGTTAATGGAAGCAGAAAATATTATTTAATTATCATCTGCATCATCTAAATCAATTTGATCAATTTCATCATCAGGATAAGATTGGTCCTCGTGCTCAATTTCCGGCATTTCTAGTTGGCCATTTTCCATCATGGTGATAACCTTCATTGCGTTATCGAAATCCTCATTTTTGACGTATATATTGGCGGATCCCAATCCACCAACTGTCAAGCCTAGAGCAACTCCAGCGCTTTCCTGATATGCTTTCGATTTAATATTAAAAGATTCCAATAATATTTGAATAGATTTTGCATCTAATAAACCATAACATCGATAAAGTAATTTATATTCTTTCATAATTTTTTCTTGGCTTTCAGTCTTTCTATGCGGTATTCAATCTGATCTTTGAGCACTGCTCTTTTCATTGAATTTACATCATTTTCCAATAATAATAAAGCCTTTTTACAATAGTCTAATGCTAGTTCGTAATTTTTAATTTTATGTTCAAATATTTTTGCGATTTCAATTGAAGATTCTGTGCTTCCAAACTCGGAAGCATATTCCCAGAAGACCATTGCTTTATCAATCTGGTTTGATTTTTTGTAAATATTTGCCAGGCAAAGATAGCAATTACGCCTTATTGAATCAGGAAGTTTAGGTTGTTTCAATGCTTTTGAATAATAATCAATCGCTTTTGAATATTCTCTTGTCCTTTCAAACTGACGTGCTAAAGAATAATGCAAAGTTTCATAAGCGGAAAAGTGTATATCGATTTCGTGTGAGACTTCATCAATAATCTTGAGAAGTGCTGCAAGAGAAATGACATCCATTTCATTGTGGTAAAAAACACCTGTAATATCTTGTAATTCTCCTGTTTTTAGATAATCCTGGTAAATAATAGGAGCCAGGTATCCTGGAATTTCTTCTTCAGATCTTGTGAAATTTAAAACCTTCGATTCGATACTTTTTAATGATCGATTATCAAATTGATAACGGAATAACATCCTTGCATATTTTAATAAATCGATTTGTTTTATATTGACAATAGTTGTTGGGATACGATGATATTTGAATCTTGCCTTTAGAATTGGAATATCAAAACCGATACCATTATAGGTAACAATATTTTGGTGCTTTGCCAATTTATTTTCCAAATCAAGTAACATCGCTTCTTCCTGATCTGGAGAAATAAGGAAATATTGTCGTATTGTGAAATGGTTTTCTTCAAACCAACCAATTCCAACCATAAAAGCAAAAGTACCTCCAGAAGTCGATAAACCAGTTGTTTCAGTATCCAGAAAAAGACATTTATTCAACTCGAAGGAACTGTCAGTCTCTGGAGTTGAATAAACTGAATGAGGTGGAAAAAAATGATTAAATGGGACAGAACCATGGATGTAAATTGAATGATATTCATGCTCAGCGTAGAAGTACTCACCTAAAGAATTGATATTTATGGTGCCTGATAGTTTTTTTGTTTTTTTCTTATTTATGGATTTAAATTCAATTGAATCTTTTGATCCAAAATACACTCCTAATGATTCTAATTTTTTCTTATATTCGCTGTTCATTAATATTATCCATTAATAATTCAAGTAATCGAATTGTTTCTTCTTTTCCACCATATCCTTCATCGGAAACAGGGCCGACACAAGAAGGGCAGCCATAATGACAACCACATTCTTTGACATGTTTCAACATTTCAGGAAGTATCGTGGGAAAATTATTATATAGTTCCCAACTTAATCCAAGGCCATATGAAATGTTATCGTATATTAGAATTGAGTTTTCAAATCCTGTGATTTCATTTTTTGAGTCTACAATTACATCAATATCCTCAGGTCCACACAAAATAAAAATAGGTGATAAGGTTTTTAATAAATAGGACAAGCCTGTCATCCCACTTCTCACTTTAACCTGAATTTCAGCTAACCGGTGACATTTTGCGCATAAAGTAACAAGGTTTGATGGATGATTTGCTTCTTCAATTGATTCAAATAATTTAATTGGTTTTTTATGATGAATATGGTGTGCGGCTTTATTTTCCTGAGTGCCGCAATGTTGACAGGTATAATTATCTCTCTTGCGGATTAAATCCTTATATTTTTTCCATTCAGGACCATAATCATTTTTATAATTGAATACCAATTTTTCGGTTACCAATTCATTTTTGATTGAATCCGGAATATAAAACCAGAAAGCTTCAGTATCCAGGATAATTTCAGGTAAATCCAACGTATCCTCTGTGATTTTTTGGTGACTTTCCCACAGTATTTCTTTATACCCAATAACTGATTGTGTAACCTTAATTTTCCCAAAGTATAAATCCAAATTATTTATGGATTTTGATTGAGTTTGTTCAATAATCTCATATGTTTTTTCAATTTTTGGCTCAGTAAAATAGTCAACATTTGATTCTACTAATAAAACTTCATTTGTTTCAAAATTCAGGTTTTTGACGATGTATTGAACGCCTAAATGCAAATAAATAGCATTTGGATGAACCATCCATAAACTACTGGCATAATCTATTTCTCCGATGGTTCGAAAGTAGTTATTTGTGCCATCAATTAATTTGAGGGTATTGCCACTTAAATTACGAAGTGAGATTTCATTGGAGAACTTTGAAGGATCAAAAGACAAATATTTATTATTGCTTTTTCGAGCAAATCCATTTTCTATTAAAAGCTCGAGATAAGCTTTTGTCTGCTTCCAGTCCAATTTACCAAATTTTTCCCCTTCTATAAAACTCAATTCATTCAATGAGATTTTTAGATGTTCTAGCAAAATATTAGGATTATCGGGATTTATGATCGCTTTTTCAGGATTATTGATAAAAAGATACTCCGGCCGTTTGATGATATATTGATCAATTGGATTAGTGCTTGCAATCAATATTGCGAGAGCTTCGGATTGTTTTCTACCAGCTCTACCAATCTGTTGTAATGTAGAACTGATTGAACCAGGATAGCCAGATAAAATAACGCACTTTAAACCCCCAATATCAACACCCAACTCCAATGCATTTGTTGAAAATAATACATTAATTTTTCCTGAACGAAAATCTTCTTCAAGTTTTCGTCGGTCGTCGGCTAAATATCCACTTCGATATGCTGCAGAAAAATATTCTTTTTTATTTTGGTTTTGTACTTTTAGTTTTTTTAAACTTTTTTCTACTACTTTTCTGCTTCCCTGAAATACGAGGGATTGCACTCCGTTTTCAAGAAATTCATTGACAATTTTAAGTGCTTCTTGATTACTGTTTTTACGAATACCCAGTTCCTCATTTAATAAAGGCGGATTATAAAAAACAATTTGCTTTCTACCCTGTGGAGATCCATCCTCAGATATATGTTCGAATTCCTCTTCAACCAACTTACTCAGAAATTCAATTGGATTGCCAATTGTTGCTGATGTGCAGATATAAACAGGTCTTTGATTATACAAAGAGAGAATTCTTTTTAATCTTCTGATGACGTTTGCAACATGAGAACCAAAAATGCCGTGATAAATATGAGATTCATCGAGAACAATGAATTTTAAATTTTCAAAGAATTTTTCCCATAGAAAATGATTGGGAAGAATTCCTACATGCAACATATCTGGATTTGTCAGGATTACCTGGGTATGTTTTCTAATAGAAGATCGCAGTTCTTTCGGTGTATCACCATCGTACACACTGATTTTCTTTCTAACATCTTTTTTCCATTGATTATTGTTTTGACTATTGTCTATGTATTCTTTAAAATGGGTTAATTGATCGTATGCAAGTGCTTTTGTTGGAAATAATAACAAAGCATTTGATTCCTCATTTTGATAAAGTGCATTTAAGATAGGCAATGTATATGCTAAGGATTTTCCACTAGATGGTCCAGTCGTCAAGACTGTATTTTTCCCAGCTATAATTGATTTTATGGCCTGTAGTTGATGTGAATAGAGCGAATTTATCCCAATTTCTTGCAATGTAATTTTTAATTCTGAATTGATAAACGATGGTATTTCTCTATAATCCCCATAAAAAATATTTTTTGTTTGTATATGGGTAATATTTTTAGAAATATTTTCTGAGTGAACCCATTTATCGAAAAAACTATTAATTTGGGAATCTTTTGACATATAATTTGTAGGAAGTATTTTTATGAGTTTGGATTAATTGGATATTCTATGAATTTATTAAATATTTTTTGGTTGGTTCCACTAAGTGTTGTTGTGAGTATGATGATTAATCATTTGGCAGACACACTGCCTATTGTTAGGAAAATAACCTCTTCTCCCATTTGTACCGAATGCCATCAAACATTTGGACTATTAAGATATGTTTCATTCAAGGCATGTCCACACTGTCAAACAAAGCCAGCTAATAGAAGATTATTATTACCAATTATTTTTATTATAACATATGTTCTATTATATTTATTTCCACCAGAATATTCTGGAATTTTCCTGTCGCTAATAATTGTTTCTTTTTTATACCTTGTTTTTATTATTGACCTTGAGCATCGACTTATACTTCATCCAGTCAGTATTTTTGGCGCAATACTATTTACAATGATAGGACTTTATCTGAATGGCTGGCAAAAAACAATTCTGGGTGGGGGAATAGGCTTTCTATTAATGTATGGCCTTTATTTATTTGGCATTTTGTTCTCAAAATGGATGGCCAAAAAAAGAGGCGAAACATTGGATGAAGTTGCTTTGGGTTATGGTGATGTAAATTTAACAGCCATTCTTGGGTTGTTGTTTGGATGGCCAAGAATAGCTGTTTTATTGTTTTTTGCAATTCTATTTGGAGGAATATTCAGTGCAGTTTATATGGTTATTTTGAAGTTTCGAAAACGTTACGAACTATTTACACCAATACCATATGCACCTTTTTTGATCATTTCTGCGCTAATTCTATTGTATATATCTACTCCAAATTAATTTATTAAACATTTTTGCGTATAGCTTTGGATCCAAAGAATAAATCGGTATTGTAGAGCTAACCGAAAAATATAAAGATTTGATCGAATATTACTTATTTAATTTGCAAATCAATTACTTATCCCCAACATCCTGGGAAACCAATACCAAAATACACCAATTGCTGGCTTTCCCCTTACAGAGCTACTGGCGTCCATTATTGCAACCTGCGGATTGTATTCCTGGGAAATAATTCCGTTTACCCATTCCGTCTCATTAATTGCATTAAATGCAGCATTGTAAAGATCGACCTGAGTCAATAAATCTACTTCAAAAGATGATAGAGGTGAATTTATATCAATATTATTGATAATATCGAAGTCATAACACGTTTCTTCCGAAGGTATACATCCTCGTTCAACGCCTTTAATGGATGGAAAATCCAGTCCGATAATAATTGATTTTCCAAATTTTGTATAATTTGTAAATACTTCCTCGTCCAGGTATGCTTTGAACGTGGTTTGGTTGTCTTCTCTTACATAGGGAGATTCGACAAAATCCAAATTAGGAGTGATCACGAAACCATCAACTGAGCTGAGAAGTGTTTCGTTTGTAAATTTAGATCCATTCAAAGAAATGAATAGCTTATTTGAAAAACGATTCTTTATATTTCCAATATTTGCAATTGTTTCATTGATCATAATCTCAGATAGGGGGGCGTAATTTTCAAATTTATTC
>JAHYJK010000308.1 GCA_019429225.1 Anaerolineaceae bacterium | reverse complement strand
GGGGGGGGGGGCGGGGGGGTTGGGATTCCTGATCAATGTCGGGCGTGGGCAATATGACACCGCGCTGGTCTTTGTGGCGGTATTCACCCTGGTTGCCATGGCTTTGTTGTTATACGGGGCCGTCATTTTATTGGAGCGTAAATTATTAGCGTGGCAGCATCGCCCACGGAAACAAACTTTAACCGTTGAAATTTAATGGAGGAGAACTTTTGAAAAAAATCATCATCGCAAGTTTTATTGCCATATGGATCCTTTCAGCCTGTGCCCCAAAAGCGGAGCAACCGAAAGAACTGGTCAGAATCCGTTTACCGATGGGATTTATTCCCAATGTGCAGTTCACGCCCATCTATGTAGCCCTTGAAAATGGTTATTTTAAAGAAGAAGGCATCCTGGTAGAGCTGGACTACAGCATGGAGAATGACAATGTCGCGCTGGTAGGTGCCGGTCAATTGCAGTTCGCGATTGCTTCCGGTGAGCAGGTTTTATTAGCTCGTGCGCAGGGTTTGCCGATCACCTACGTGATGGCCTGGTATGACAATTACCCGGTCGGGGTGGTTTCACTTAAAGAAAAGAATATCACCAGTGTTCATGACCTGGCTGGGATGCGCGTTGGAATACCGGGCTTGTATGGAGCCAGCTATATTGGCTTTAAAGCCATGCTGAGTGCTACCGGTCTTGCTGAAACGGATATCACGCTCGATTCGATCGGATACACCCAGGTGGAAGCGCTCGCGACTGATCGGGTAGATGCAGCTGTCATTTATGTCACCAATGAACCGGTGCAATTGCAAGCTGAAGGCTACGAGATCAATCTGCAGGTGCTCTCGGATAATTTGCATCTGGTATCGAATGGTCTGATCAGCAACGAAACCACCATCAAAGAGCATCCCGACCTGGTACGTGGCATGATCAAAGCCATCAGCCGTGGTATTCAAACATCCCTGGAAGATCCCGAAGCTGCTTATCAGATCAGCGAGAAATACGTCGAAAATCTGGCGCAGGCCAACACTGCTGTTCAGAAAGAGGTATTGCGCATCTCGATGGAATACTGGCAGGCGGATCCACTGGGGTACAGTGATCCCACAGCCTGGGAGAGTATGCATGCCATCCTGCAGGAAATGGGATTGATTAAACAGGCTATTAATCTAAATGATGTTTATACCAATGAATATCTATACAAATAAAACCATGGAAACTGTGCGACCGTTTCTGACCGTAAAAGATCTGCATATCACCTTCGCTGTCGAAAATGGGGGTCTACAGGCATTGCAGGGCGTCAATTTTCAGGTTGCTCCCCAGGAATTTGTGTGTGTTATCGGTCCTTCCGGCAGTGGCAAAAGCACCTTGTTGCGGGTGATCGCTGGTGTATTACAACCTTCTCATGGGGAGGTGAATTTTTCCTATGATGGAGATCGGGAAGTCAAGATCGGTTATGTCTTTCAGCAAGCCAATCTGATGCCCTGGCGCACGGTGATTGAGAATATCACCTTACCGCTCGAGTTACATCAGGTGCCAGCGGAAGAAACGCGCAGCAAAGCCATGGACCTGATCGAGCTGGTAGGTCTGAAAGGATTTGAACAAACCTGGGTGCAGGAACTCTCGGGTGGTATGGCGCAACGCGTGGCAATTGCGCGCGCCTTGATTCAGGACCCGGATTTATTGTTATTGGATGAACCTTTTGGGGCGTTGGACGCCCTGATGCGCGAGCAGATGGGGGCGGAACTGTTGCGCATCTGGCAGGCACGCCGCACCACGGTGCTAATGGTGACACATTCCATCTCGGAAGCGCTGCTGCTCTCTGATCGTGTGTTGGTATTGAGTGCCCGTCCAGGTCGCATCTCATGCGATTTTCCGGTTAATTTATCACGTCCCCGGCAGGAGGACTTGCGATATACCCCTGAATTCGCCCACATGTCACAACAATTAAGGGCAGAGATTTTGCCTGACTAAGCACCCTCTGCCCTTTTTTCGTTTTACAGACTGATTGTAGCTATCCCAATAGGTTCCAGAAGTAGAACGACCATAAAATGGCCAGCGCGAACAGGGTCAATAGTGTGAAGAACAAACGGCTTTTGACCTTCCAGAAACCTTTGACCCAGGTCATTAATATTTAAAATCAGGATTCACTACTATTCATCATAGCCTATCATAGTCATCCCATATAATCGGATCAGACATCTTTTGAACTATGATTTGATTGATTTCATGATGGACTATGATATCGATCTTCAGAAAACCATTATGGTACTTCCAAATAAAGAAATCATGGCCCACACCTGTACTCTTGGGTATCATAGTCCTCCCCTGTAATCATAGTTCGGAATCTTTCACATATAATCATTAAATCATCACATCCAGCGAGGATACAACATGATAAAAGAGGAATATTTGTATTCCGACATTACAGAAAAAATTATAGATTCTGCTATGACGGTTCACAACATCCTGGGTAATGGCTTTCAAGAAGTCATCTACCAACGTGCTATGGCAATCGAAATGCACCTTCAAGGATTATTATTTTCCAGAGAATTAGAGATGCCAATTTTTTACCGGGATGAGGACATTGGAACAAGAAGAGTTGACTTCTTTGTGGAAGAAAAAGTGATGGTGGAAATTAAAGCAGTCAGCGAGCTCAATAACACACATTTGGCTCAAGCAATCAATTATCTGGAAGCCTACAAAATGAAGGTTGGATTATTGATAAATTTTGGGGAGAATAGTCTGAAATGCAGGCGTGTGGGCGATCCGAAGAGGAAGAAAAAATGATTAATTATTTGAACTATGATTTATTTGATTTCATGATGGACTATGAAAGCAATTTTCAAAAAACATCTGAAATTTCTAACATTATTTAAAATATCCATTTTGAGCTATTCTTATAAATTTCAAAGGGATCATCTTCAGCAAAATTATTTTTACATTTACAACCATTTTTGGACATCTTTATTTACAATCGAATTTGAATTGGAGGAAAAGTGTTTTCAATCCAGATTGTGTGGAACATTAATCAGAGCTTCCAACAGACTTTGGCGGTTGACCAATCCCAGAGGATGTTTCTCTTCATCTACAATCACCATGATTTTGCGTCCTTCCGAGATCATCATTTGAATAGCTTCCGGGATGGGTAAATCCGCTTGCGTCTGGATGGGGTCTTTCGACATGATTTGACTTGCTGTCATGCTGCTGGCAATGCTTTTACCCTGTTGTTTGAGGGATGAGAGAATGGAAGATTTTGGTTCTCCAGGGATGCGATTGACAATATCTACATCGCTGATGATACCGCTGACCCGGTTTTGATCATCCACGACAATCAAACGATGGGATTGGTATCTCAGCAGGGCTTCGATGATTTTTTCTATCTGGTCTTCTTCCGTGACCAATGGAATCTCTGGAGACATAACATCCCCCACCAATTTTGGCAGCGTGAGAAACGCTGTGGCAATCGGAAGTGTGCTTTCGATGGAAGCAATCTGGCGCAATACATCCAGCCGTGAAAGCATACCCACCAGTTTTCCTCCTTTGCCGGTGATTGGAATACGTTTGAGATGATGTTTTTTCATCAATCCCACTGCATGACTCAGGGCTGTATCCTCTGCGGTGATGATGACTGGTCGGGTCATAATATCTTCTACCTGTTGATGGCTTTCAGATAGTTGGCGAATCTCCTCTTCAATCGTTTCCGGGTCCAACTGTTTAGCCACCGAGAGGCGTTGTTGCAAACCAGCCCGGGAGATCAGATCTTCATCCGTGATAATCCCCAGC
>JAHYJK010000022.1 GCA_019429225.1 Anaerolineaceae bacterium | reverse complement strand
ACCCGGTTTGTAAAACCAGATAATCGGAACTTCTTTGATTCTATATCCCAGACGCTGGGCAATAAAAAGCAATTCTGCATCAAACGACCAACCGGTCAGGGTTTGCATTCGGAAAAGCTGTTCGGCTACCTCGCCACGGAAGGCTTTGAACCCACATTGTGTATCCTGCAACCCGGGCAGTAAGGCAAAACGCACCAGGCTGTTGAAAACCCGGCCTATCAGATGCCGAAATTCAGGCTCATCCACCCGTTCGGATGCGGGCAATTCACGGGAGCCAATGGCTACATCGTATGCCTGACCATCTTTTGGAATAAACTTGCTGATTTCACTGACTGGCATAGAAAAATCTGCATCACAGAAAATGCGATACTTGCCTCTTGCAGCCAGCATGCCACTGCGTACTGCCAGGCCCTTCCCTTTTTGTGTTTCCTGAATAACCCTGAGAGAAGGCATTTTTGACTGAAACGCCTGTGCCACTTTCAGTGTGCGATCATGGCTGCCATTTTCAACGACAATCACTTCAATTGGGTAGGGTTGTTGATGAACGAATTCATCCACCAGAGCCAGGGAAGGTGGTAAGCGCTCTTCTTCGTTGTGCGCAGGAATGACGATCGAAAGAAAAACTTCGCTCATTAGAATCTGGGAACGGATTGAAGATGATCCTTATCTGCTTCCCCACTTCCAACCGAAAGAAGGTCTTTTCCTTTAGAGGATACAACCTGCACATCTTCCCCCGTATCAAATACAGAACCCATTTTATACTGGCGTTTCCCGGTCACAATTTTTTGCCCCCCTTTGATTCGTTTAATTAAATCATCACGATCTATCAGAAAATGGTCTGAAAACACTACTCCATGACGTTCGAAGATACGGGCTAGTTGCACCTGACCTTCTTCATCTACTCGCACTGCTGACAATATTGCATCAAATTTCTTTTTCGCCATGATATCCCATCTACCTTATCTATTTAAGATACACGTTCCAATAAAAATTTTATCACGGAAAGATGATTCAAGACACAAATAGGAACACAATTGGGACCAGAGTATTGGAATAATCCCTTTAAAATTTTAATTAAAGAAAAGCGAAATAAATTATTGATTTCACAAAAAAACAGTCTTGTGACTGTTTTTTTTGTGTCGGGGTGGGCGGACTCGAACCGCCGACCCCCGCGTCCCAAACGCGGTACGCTAACCAACTGCGCTACACCCCGAGCAAACAGAGTATAATCGCATTCAGATGAAATCGTCAAGGAAGTATTGGAAATTTCTACTGGTTTTTGTCCTCTTTGCAGGCGTTGGAATGCTATTGAATGCCTGTCAGGCGATCCCTGCTTTTCCAACTGAATCAGCTCTTCCAAACAGCTCCAGTTCCAGTACGCCATTCCTGCCACCCACACAAGTGGTACTGCCTACACTCATACATACGGCAACTGTCAAGCCCACAGCAACCGAAATCCCTCCAACATTCACGCCTACTGAGATTCCGTGTTTGGAAACGACAGGCAGTATTAATGAAGTTTCCTTCTATTCAGATATGTTACAGGAAAACATTAAAACCAATCTTTATTTACCACCCTGTTATGATCCGGACCGGGAAGAAGGCTATCCTTTGCTGGTGATGTTACATGGCCAGAACGGAAAACAAGAACAATGGATCAACCTTGGAATGACCTCACTGGCAGATGAATGGATTACATCCAAAAAAATTGATCCTTTGGTGATTGTGATGCCCCTTGAACGCCTGTATCTGCTGGACTCTCATCTCTCCAAATTTGATTCAGCCCTGGTCGAAGATCTCTTACCCCAGTTATTGGATCAATACAATCTGCGGCAAGAATGGGCATATCGAGCCATCGGCGGACTTTCACGTGGAGGGAATTGGGCAGTTCGGATTGGATTTGTCTATCCGGAAGCTTTTGGCAGGATGGGGGCGCATAGCTTCACGACCTTTGCCGGGGATATGAGCCGGGTGCAGGATTGGTTGCAATCTGTTTCATCTTACCGGCCAGCTCTCTGGTTTGATATTGGCGAGACAGACCATTATCGCCAATATAGTGAGCCGTTTGTTTTGTATTTACAACAGAATCAAGTTCCATTGGAATACACTGTAAATCCAGGTGGGCATACCATTGATTATTGGGCGGAGCATGTGGATGAATACCTGGCCTGGTATACAAAGGACTGGTAATACAGCAATTAATTTCTCATAAAGACAAATAAAAAAGGGCTGATATTCTCAGCCCTTTTTGCTGGTTTATTATTTAACAATCAGCGTAATTTCCGTTTCACAGAAATACAGGTTGTTGTTCGTGCGTAATGCCCACTTGGCTGAATAGGTTCCTGGTTGGCGCGGTGCCGCCATGTCCACGATGAAATCAACTTCATTACCCGGGTTGATATATCGAGTCAAATCAATCGAATCCCCACCTGTCTGGAATTTATTTCCACCAACAAAGACCCAATCGAATTCATTACTCCACTGTTCCTTCCCTGAGTTGCGCAACGTCCACTTGCCATCAAAGTCGCCACCAGGGGGAAAGGTTGTCCCATTCGGGTAATAGTATAAGACCTGGCATTGATAAAGTTCACTGGTGGGTGACGCTTCGGGCGTTTCGGTTGGTGTGCGGGTTGGGGTTAAGGTGATGGTGGAAGTTGGCAGTACAAAGGAGGTGAATGTGGGTAATGGGGTAGAAGATGGCCGCAAGTCGACTGACTGTGTACTGGTAAAAGCAACTTCAATCGTTGGCAAATCCACCGTCGGTAGTTGTCGCAGGGTGGCTGTGGCGGTTGGCAGGACCAATACTTCTGGTAGTTCTTGAGGAGGTAGTGGATTAATGGATGATTGTGGGTTGATAAAAATGATGGCAAAAACAAAACAAAATATCACTGTAATGATGATTGCCAGAATTGTGAGCACATTCAGGGCTGTATTTTTCATAAATCACTCCTTGTAGCCAGATAACCTGGTAGCTCTGCCAGTATTGTTTCTATTATTGATTAAAGTATATATGAAAAATCAATTTTGGTAATAGGCGATTACTCAAACCTGATTTACATTTTTGTAATGACGAAAATAAAAAAGCGGTTCAATCCTTTCATATCCCTATTTAACGATAATTTGGATGATTGCTGAGCAAAATACGATATCATCTTTCTTTAATCCCCAGGTTGCAGAATATGTGCCTGCCGATCTGGGAGCCAGCATGTCAACAATGAACTCCACGGAATCACCTTTGTTGACATTGGCTGTTAAATCCAATTTATCCACATGCTCCTGAAATCTTGTTCCACTGATGAATAGAAAGTCAACTTTATCTTTGTCCCAAACTTCAGAACCGGTATTCTTGAAAGTCCAGCGTCCATCAAAATCACCTCCCGGTGGATATACCTGGTTTAAAGCAGGAGAGCTGGAAACCAGCTGGCAATTGAAATCTGATCGGGTAGGTGTCAGGGTAGGTGTTGTTGTTGAAGTTGGTGGAAGTGGGGTTTCGGTAGGAGGGACGTCCGTGAAGGTTGGCGATGGCGTAATCGGTGTAGGGCTTGGTAAGGGCGTATTTGTTGGCGGTAAGGGTGTAAATGTGTTGGTAGCACTTGGATTCAACAAAGCTTGCTGTGTAATTTCACCAATGGCAGTTTTCATGGCATCCAACACCATCACTTCGTACGTGGCTGTCAATTCAGCGGAAGAAAGCCCTGATTGCCCAAATGAACTTAATGAGCAACCACTGAAAACCATTAAGGAAACACAAAAACAGAAGAATAAGAGAAATATTCGTTTCATAATCACCTTCTTAAAATATCAATCTCTTTAATTGTAATGAAATTTCTTAAATCTATCCATCAATTTTCATGCGAGTACCTGAATTTTATCCTGGTCAAAAGCATAGGAAATATTCCCTTCGCTTGGACTGCACATGACTGGTATCCGTATGGGGGAATTTCAGAATGTTTTAAAGTATTCTTTACTTTGAAAGATGATTAACAGGTAAAAATATGAATTCGAAATACAACATTGGAAACAACTCATTTTCTCAGCACGAGCGCGAATGGAATGAACCATCCCGCTCGATCGCAATTCGAAAACAATCGTATGCGCTTTTTAATCGGGTAATGATAAAAGGCTACATTCGACGTTTTTTTGATTACCTGTTCCGAAAACCATCCGAATTGTTTTCATTGTCAAATTTATTACGAAATGGTTCTCCTCTGAATGTCATGGAAATAGGTTTACGAACTGTGCCTCTTCAACTTGTAGTTGGTTCTGAGAATCGTTGTAAGGATTTTGACAATCAATTTACTCCATTTTCTGAACGCAACCACCAACGATGGTTGAGAATTTCAGATATGTTCATTAAAGGAGAGAGTATCCCCGCAGTTGAACTGATCCAGGTTGGACAATCCTATTTTGTACGGGATGGCCATCATCGCATCTCCGTAGCAAAAGCATTGGGAAAAAAATTCATTGATGCAAAGGTGATTGTTTTCCAAATCTCAGAAAAAGCGTTGCAGCCAGACAATGCTTTTGCGCAGCAATGGCAATTGCAGACTTTTGAATTACATTAAAAATTTTTTAGGGTGATCAGGATGAAAAACATTCAGAAATGGTTTGCTAAATAGATCCTGTTATCACAACTCTGGTTTGTGTTGAATTCGATTGATTTAATATGAAAAATCGTAGCAGCTTAAGAACCAAGATTATTACCTGGTCATTTGTGCCGACTGTGATCATTCTCACCACCGTTGCAATGGTTACATTTTATTCTTATCAGCAGGTGACCCGCGATCTGGTGTTGAGTCAAAGTGCTGAGGTTGCCCGCTATAAACGCAATCAGGTACAGAATGTATTGTCAGAGGTCATTAATCCGTTGTTGTACGACTACATTTTTTTTCTGGATTCAGGCAAAAATTTAAATATCTTTGATCGTGCAAAAACGCTGGATCAAACGGGCACATATGATGATATCTTCAGTGGTAATATCATTTTTCTGGATATCAATGGAAAAGTAATATTTTCTGAGTCTCATCCTGAGTGGGTAGGCGTCTCCTGGGCTCATCGCGATTTCTTCAGAGATGCAAAACAACATGATGGAATGACCGTGATCATTGGACGTTTGATAGAAGATCGCAGGACCGGTGACTTTCTGCTCCCATTTGCTGTCAATTTGCGTGGTATTAATGGCGAATTTGCTGGAGTTGCTGTATTGTATCTCAACCTGAACGCAGACCAATCATCTCCATTCTATGCTGCCCTGGAATCGCTTTTTACAGACCAAAAAGTGATTATTGTGGATACGTCACAAAGAGTTATTTTTCACCCTGATTCGAGCTTGATTGGTCAAAAATTAACGGAACAGGAAGAATTAACTCCCTTATTTGATATCCCACTCAAAGAAACCCTGGATGATCAGGTCAAGTCCTATCGAACAACGAATAGCCAGGAAGTGATAAGTGCCGCATTTCTTAAAACTTCTGAATTTAATGGCTGGTGGATTATTCAGGAGCAATCCTGGAGTGAATTAATGGAACCGAGTCTGGCATACAGACGATTGTTGATCATCTTGCTGGCTGCCGGGATTATTGTTCCGGTAGTGGTCGTGACCTATGGCGCTCGACATATTACCAGACCGATTGAAGAGATGATTCGTGCTGCAAAAGAAGTAGCCGGGGGAAATTTTGACCGTAAAGTAGAAGCGAAAAGTAATGATGAATTGGAAGATTTGGCCTCGCAATTCAATTTAATGTCGACTGAATTAGCGCAATCTTATGCGACCCTGGAAAAACGCGTCCATGATCGCACGCACGAACTGGAGACGATTAATGCCATATCTGACGTTGTTAATCGCTCACTGGATTTGGAGATGATATTATCCAGTGCTCTGGCAAAAACATTGGAAGTAACCAAAATGGATGCAGGGGTTGCCTATCGTCTGAATGAAGGCACCCAAATTTTTGAAATGCTGGCATACCAGGGCTTTTCTCCCCAATATATAGAGAATCATCGCTTTTTGCCGGTCAGTATGACTGGATTTGATCTCAAAAATAGCCATCCGGATATCATCGTTGCCTATATCGAGGATTATCCCATTCCTTCCATGAAAGAAGATTTGGAAATTGAGGGCATCAAAGTGGCTGTGCGATTGCCTTTAATGTCAAAAGGCAAGATGCTGGGTTATCTGGGATTATCCAGACACAGCGAAGAGTTTGTCACCGAGAATGAAATGAAAATCTTTACAGCCATTGGGCAACAGATCAGTATTGCCATGGAAAATGCCAGCCTTTATAAAAGTGCGGAAGAAAACGCAGCTAGCACAGAAAGAAACCGGCTGGCACGTGATTTACACGACGCTGTTACCCAAACACTCTTTTCAGTCAGCTTGATTGCGGATGTATTACCTGATTTGTACCGAATTAATCTGGACGAAGCGCAAAAAAGAACACGTGAACTGAGAGATCTGGCACGTGGGGCGTTGGCAGAAATGCGTACCCTGTTGTTGGAACTCCGACCATCGGCACTGGCCAGCGTGAGTCTCCCCGACTTGTTGAAGCAACTATGTGATGCCGCAAATGGTCGTGCTCTGGTACCGATTAAGTTTCATTACGAGGGTGAAAGAGACATTCCGGAACCACAAAAAATCGCTCTGTATCGTATCACACAGGAGGCTATTAATAACATCATAAAATATGCACACGCAAATCAAGTGCGGGTAGAATTAATACAGACCCCAAACTTTGTTGAAATTGCCATCCGAGATGATGGGGTTGGTTTTAACCAGAACGAGGTGGAACCTTTTCGGATGGGGTTGCGAATTATGCAGGAACGTGCGACTGCCATTGATGCAGTATTAAGAGTTGTTTCCAAGCCTGGTGAAGGAACAAATGTGACGATCACCTGGTGTGAAACGAAGGACGAGGAGGAAGAATGAAAACAGACAAGAGAATTCGAGTGATGATTGTGGATGATCACTCCGTTGTGAGAAGTGGTCTGGGGGCTTTTTTGATGGTTATGAATGATTTAGAGCTGGTTGGCGAAGCCAGCAGCGGAGAAGAAGCTTTGAAAAAAGCACCTGAATTACATCCGGATGTGATCCTGATGGATTTGAAAATGCCCGGTATGGGTGGAGTCGCTGCCATTCGCGCTTTACGACACGATGAACCAAAAATAAAAATAATTGCTCTTACCAGTTATATTGACGATGGTCTGGTTCAGGGAGCTTTACAAGCCGGAGCGAACGGTTACCTGATGAAGAATGTCCAGGCGGATGAATTGGCGAATGCGATCCGCTCTGCTGCGGTTGGACGCATGACTCTGTCACCGGAAGCAAGCAAAGCGCTTTCGGAATCTTCGGAATTTCCGATTATTCCAGCAGAAGATTTGACGGATCGCGAACGAGATGTGCTTGAATTGTTGATTGAGGGCATGTCGAATAATGAGATTGCTGAACGATTGATCATCAGTCCCTCAACAGTAAAATATCACATCGGGAATATATACACAAAATTAGGGGTGGATAGCCGGTCAGCTGCTGTTTCGATTGCCATCCAGCGTCAACTGGTGACATAATCGGTAGATTGTTGTGTATCCCGAAGTAAGAACCTGATTTTGCAAATTAATGTTTTTATGTTCAGAAACTAGTTGATCACAATTGATTGTTATGGTCATTAAATTAAAAAAATTGGCGGATACGATTCCGCCAATTTTTTTAATTTTTATTGATTTATATCCAGCCGCGTAAGCCCATGGCTTTGACCACACGGGCAATAGACACCATATAGGCTGCGTCACGCATGTTAACTTTCTCTTTCAGTGACATATCCAGCACAGCATGGAAGGCTGAAGTCATTTTCTGGTCTTCTTTCTCAAGGACTTCTTCTCTGGTCCAGTAGAAGTTCATGTCGTTCTGCACACCTTCGAAGTATGAAACGGTCACGCCACCAGCATTGCACAGGAAATCCGGGATCATGAAGATGCCTTTTTCCCCCAGTACTTTATCCGCTTCAGGGGTGGTAGGACCGTTGGCGCCTTCGGCAATCACTTTGACGCGTGGGTGAATTTTCTTGACACTCTCCGCATTAATCTGACCTTCCAGAGCAGCAGGAATCAGGACATCCACTTCTTTGGAAATCCAGGCTTCAGCATCTTCAATGACATAACCTGCTTCTTTGGCGCGCACTTTGTCGATGGAGCCATATTGGTCGGTAATGGACTTCAGGAATTTCGGATCAATACCTTCATCTTTGCTGACTGTATAGGAGATACGGTCTTCCCGGTCCCAATAGGAAACGCAGACGACTTTGCCACCCAGAAATTCATTAAAACCAATCGCTGCGTATTGGGCAACGTTTCCAAAACCCTGAATAGCGGCTGTACAATTTTTAGGATCTAATTTTAAATGCTTGAGGGCTTCCCGCACAGTGTAGATGACACCATAGCCAGTGGCTTCAGTGCGTCCGAGTGAACCACCACCACCAACGGGTTTGCCGGTGATGACACCAGGGGTATATTGACCGGCCAGTTTGGAATACTCGTCCATCATCCAACCCATCATTTGGGGACTGGTACCAACATCGGGAGCCGGCACATCCTGGCGAGGTCCAATGTTCCTCCACATTATCTGCACATAGCCACGTACCAGGCGTTCTTTTTCGGTGATGGAGAGGGTGGCCGAATCGACAATCACCCCACCTTTACCACCGCCCAACGGGATATCAACCACAGCGCATTTCCAGGT
The DNA here is from genome assembly GCA_019429225.1 of Anaerolineaceae bacterium. GTDB lineage: Bacteria > Chloroflexota > Anaerolineae > Anaerolineales > Anaerolineaceae > UBA6170. The sequence goes on along the minus strand of JAHYJK010000022.1, from coordinate 19,597 downwards.
CATCCAGGTGGCTAACGCACGCACGGTATCAATCGTCTCTGCCGGGTGGAAGCGGATGCCACCTTTATTGGGGCCGCGGGCATCATTGTGTTGGACGCGGAATCCCTGAAAAACGCGTAAAGTGCCATCATCCATACGCACGGGGATGCGGAATTGAAATTCACGCAGCGGCCAGCGCAGGATTTCGCGCACTTCCGGGTCTAATTGCAATAATTCGGCGACATGGTCGAATTGGGCCTGAGCCATTTCAAATGCATTGGTTGAAGAAGCCATTCACTACTCCTGTAAACTTGATAGGTTTTGGTTTGGGTAGACAAATGAGTAACAATATAAGCGGACACGTCGGACGTGTCCGCTTGATTTTGGAAGAAAATGTTGTGCAACAATTTTCACAAACTCCTCCGTTTGCCTCTACCATTAGATTAACACCGCGTTTGCCTGAAGTCAATATGATTAAAATCGTCAATTCATCCTGAATTAATCCGATCTAATCTGTGTATTTGTCATATTAAAGAAATAAAATCAGAGTAATGAAAAAGAACAGGATCTAGTCATTGATGTTATCTCTTCTGGTATGAGCCACTGGAATGGATATAAGACTAAACCCGAATCATACCTCATTGGAGTAACTAATCCTTTTGACATAATTACTGAGAAAATCTGTAACGTAATTTGTAAGCAACCCTGTTTCCTGAAAAGTCAGTAACTTCGGAAAGATGGTTGGTGGACAATACTTATAAAATGCCTTGAACTAGAGAAAGGTTCTCCTATAATAATTTTGAACCAATTCGTTTTAATAAAGGAGAGATACAAATGTCCTATATCGTTGATTTTAAAAATGTTTCCACGGTCGGCTTAGAATCTTCCCCAGTGGCCGACGCGCTGGCTGGCTTGCGTGCAAATGAAGCACGTTACTTTATGAACAAATATAAACATGAATTCACCGTTGAACCTGCCTCTGAAAGCAAGGAAACCATTGATTATGTAAACAGAATATTGAAGCAAGAACGAGGAATCGAGTTTGCTGCCAAACCACTGGAAACATCGCGATTCCAGGTGGAGAATATCAAATTTGCCTACGTTCTTTATGAAGATGGTCTTGGACTCAATGTGATGTATACTGTGGATGATCCCAAGAAACGGGCTGTTGGTTTTAAGCTTTCTGAAGGGATGGAAGTGCCCCCGGAGTTAGCAGAGAAATTTAAGTTTGCCAGACAAAAATCCAAATTGGCAGGAACAATTCGTGGTTCGTTTTTTGTGATCAAGGGAGAATATTAATTTTTAAGAATAGTCTAGTTCAATTTTTGTAATTGTTCTTTTAAGACATCTTTTATAATGGATGGGTTGGCTTTTCCTCCCGCCAGGCGCATTACCTGCCCAAAGAACCAGTTCTCCAGGGTTTCTTTTCCATTTAAATAGGCTTGCACCTGATCTGGATTTTCTTCCAATACCTGGTTTATTAGCTTTTCTATCATGTTGAGATCGGATACCTGTTCCAAACCCTGTTCTGAGATGATTGTGTTTGCATTCCTGCCTGTGTGCAACATAGTATCCAGAACAGATTTAGCAGTGGTCTGGTTGATGCGATTTGTTTGTTGAAAACGTAATATCTCGACCAAATCCTTTGCCTGAATTTTCATGGAAGTGATCGATTCGCCACTGCTGTTGAACCAGGCAAACAATTGCCCAATAATCCAGTTGGCGACCGTCCTGGGCGGGATAGAGGCATCGCTCTGGATGCAATCTTCGAAGAAATTCATGGTGTCCACATCCGACGCCAGCATGCGCGCTTCATCCATGCTTAGGCTGTATTGTTGTTGGATTCTCAACATGCGGGCACGTGGTAATTCAGGTAATTGGGCGCGAATCAGGTCTATCCATTCCTGCTCTACGACCAGAGGAGGTAAATCGGGTTCGGGAAAGTAGCGGTAATCATGGGCTTCTTCCTTGCTACGCTGTGAGTAGGTGACTCCCTGAGTCTCATCCCAACCAAGCGTCTCCTGGATGACAGGTTGCCCGGCGTCCAGCAAGGCTGCCTGGCGTTGAAATTCGTAGCGAATGGCGCGTTCCATGCCACGAAAGGTATTCAGGTTCTTGATCTCCACACGGGTGCCAAGTTCCTTTGATCCGATCGGGCGAATCGAGACGTTGGCTTCAAAGCGGATGACGCCTTTTTCCATATCACCGGAGTTGACACCCAGCGTGCGCACGATATCACGCAGTCCACTGGCGTAGGCAGTCACCTCTTCAGGAGTGGAAAGATCAGGCTCGGAGACGATTTCGAGCAAGGAGACCCCCGAGCGATTGAGATCTACCAGGGAGTAAGGTTCATCCTGTTCCGGGATGACATGCGTGAGCTTGCCGGTATCCTCTTCCATGTGCACGCGCCGGATGCGGATGGTCTTTTCACCCTGTGGGGTATCTATGATTAATTCACCATTCTCCGCCAGGGGTTGCTCGTATTGTGAGATCTGATAACCCTTGGGGAGATCCGGATAGAAGTAGTTCTTACGCGCGAAAATACTGGTGCGGTTCACCTGGCAATTGAGCGCCAATGCTACCCGCAGCGCATACTCCACCGCTTTCTGGTTGACCACCGGCAGGACCCCGGGCATCCCGGAACACACCGGGCAGACCGCGGTATTGGGTGCTGCGATGGTTGCATCCACCACCGGGCAACCGCAAAACATCTTGCTGTTGGTTTGCAGCTCGGCGTGTACTTCCAACCCGATTACGGCTTCATAGGACATGGGACCTCTTTGTGGAGATGGGATTGCTGAGAGGGAATTTTACCATATTAGCGGGTAGCTCGTAGATCGTAGTTGTAGGGTGCGTTATCAACGCACCCTACTAAGATATCATTTCCTCCAACATTGCCCTTGCCCACTTCTCTATCCATGCACAATAGCTGACCGGATCATCTTTGTATGGGTAGACATCCGCGATGGTGATGGACCAGTTGATGTGGGGTAATGATGGTTCATCAGGTTGGCGTTCGATTTTCCATAAAATTCCATTTACCTTCGCTTAATTTGAGTGGATTATAACAAATCATGATTTTAGCATGATCGGGAAATTCTTTCCCCCTTCTTTTTTTATATTTTATTTGGTAAAATCCTTTTCATGATTCAGGAATGAAATGATTCGTACACAGGCTCTGCCATGCACGGTGGTTGGGGGAACCATCCTCATTCCTTTTCGTATAACGATAAAATTTTCGCCGGGTAGAGAGATCAAAGCTGATGAGTGTTCAATTGACCATTCTCAATTTTGCGCCTGTGGTTAATGGGTTCAGGGATCGAAAGCATGAGAAATTGAATGAGGTTCGTAAATGTTTGTAGGTATTGATTTTGGAACGAGTAATTCTTCTATAGCGCTGTATGAAGGCGAGAAGCTTTCTTTATTTGAGCTGGATCCGCACAATCAGAATCCTTATGTGTTGCCATCCTTCACGTACATCAATCGTGATCATGATGTGATGGTTGGTGCGAAGGCGATTGAGACGTATCTAGAGGAGGAAACTGGCAGAAGACCTGTATGGGAAACCCGCAACCTGGGGGAGGTTGAAATCACAGTGGCCGGCGCTGGCAGCAGCCCCATTATCTACATGCAGGACATCAATGTTGAAATTGATGTGGCTGCCAATGGGCGATTGTTGCAATCCATCAAAACCGGATTACGGGATGCAAAATATGAAGGTACCCAAATTTTTGACCGCTTTTACACTGTGGAAGAATTAATCGCAATTTTGCTCACTCAATTAAGAGAAAAATGTGAACAAACCATCCATCGAAAGGTTGAAGATGTTGTTTTGGGTCGACCTGTAAAGTTTTCTGATGATCCCGTGATAGACGCGCGTGCCCAACAAAAAATTTATGATGCTGCCAGGTTGGCAGGATTTAAGAATATTGTTTTTGAATTGGAACCAATTGGTGGGGCATATCTTTATCATCAAAATCAGAAGCAAAGAGAAAATGTGATTGTTTTTGATTTTGGTGGCGGCACGCTGGACATGACAGTGATCGAGGTTGGTGGAACTACAACCCCCAAAACAATTGCTACGCAAGGTGTTTTGTTGGGTGGTGATGATCTCACAGCAGTATTGATGCAAAGGTTGTTCCAACATTTTGGAGAGGGATCGCACATGCCAGATGGGTTACCCTTTCCAGCACATGTATTTGCCATGTTGTACAGCTGGCAGAATATGATCGAGTTGAGCCGACCAAAATACGCTGATATTTTCAGCCAGGCAAGGACGGGGTCTGATCCACTGGGTATTCAACGACTGGAAACATTGGTCAATGAAAAATTAGGGTTCAAACTTTTCCGAGAACTTGAAAGTGCAAAAATTAAACTATCTACCGATTATATGACAACGCTTTCATTCTTTGAGAATGAATTGAGTTTCAAAGAATTGGTGCTGAGGACTCATTTTGAAAAACTCATTCGAGAAGAATTGGAAATGGTGGATAAAGCCTTAGATGAATTGATGTTAAAAAGTGGCCTCAAGCCAGATCAAATCCAGGCTGTTTTACGCACAGGTGGTTCGTCTGAAGTTCCAATCTTCATAGAACGATTATCTGAACGATTTGGCATTGACCGAATCAAAGAAATAAACCCGTTTACTACCATCGTAGGTGGTTTGGCTCTAAAAGGATACGAACTCTCTAAAAATTAAGGTAACAAGAGAAATAAACATGGAAAATTCAACTAATAAATTGATAAACAATCGCCGTACATTTGCGATTATCTCACATCCAGATGCAGGCAAAACCACACTCACTGAAAAGCTGCTTTTGTATGGTAACGCCATTGATCTGGCTGGCAATGTACGCGCCAGGCGCAACCAGCGTAACACCACCTCGGACTGGATGGAAATGGAACGCCAGCGCGGTATCTCCATCACCTCCACTGTGCTTCAGTTTCCCTATCAGGGGTATGTAATCAATTTGTTGGATACACCAGGTCACCAGGATTTTTCCGAGGATACCTATCGCACCCTCTCGGCAGTGGATAGCGCGGTGATGGTGCTGGATGCAGCCAAGGGTATTGAACCACAGACGCGCAAGTTGTTTGATGTTTGTCGCCAGCGTGGCATCCCGATTTTTACATTCATCAATAAAATGGATCGACCGGCACGATCTCCATTGGAGTTACTGGATGAAATTGAAAATGTTCTGGGTATGCAACCGGTACCGATTAACTGGCCTTTAGGGGATGGTATTAATTTCAAAGGGGTGTACGATCGCCGGAAATTAGGAATATACCTGTTTGAACGAACCTTACGAAATGAACGTATGTCACCGGAGCAATTTTATACCTTCAAATCACTGTTGGATGCTAAATTAATGAATAGCAGTTATATTGATCAGGTTCAACTGGATATTGAGTTGCTGGATGGTCTGGGGATTCAGTTCAATCATCAACGCATGTTGGCAGAAGAGCAAACACCCGTCTACTTTGGAAGCGCATTGACCAATTTCGGTGTGCGCTTATTCCTGGAATCCTTCATTCATCTGGCACCTCCGCCACAACCGTATGAAAGTGATCACGGCCTGGTGGATCCATCAGATGAGGGATTCTCCGGTTTTGTGTTCAAAATTCAAGCTAATATGAACCCCAAGCACAGAGACAGTGTGGCATTTTTACGTATCTGCTCCGGAAAATTCACGCGCGGCATGGATGTGATTCACGCCCAGACTGGTAAAACCATCAAGCTGCAACGTCCCTATAAATTATTCGCGAATGAACGTGAGATCATCGAAGAAGCCTATCCTGGCGATGTCCTGGGCATTCCTAACACCGGTGATTTGGGGATTGGCGATACATTAAGCGAGCTCAAACCCATCAAATTTGCACCCATTCCGCGCTTTCATCCGGAGCATTTTGCCATTTTACGTCTGCAGGATCTTGGTAAGCAGAAACAATTTATCAAAGGCTTACGACAATTGGAGATGGAAGGGGCCGTGCAGGTGCTTTACAATGTGGATGCCTTCAAACGAGAACCGATCCTGGCTGTGGTGGGTGAATTGCAGTTTGATGTGGTGCAGGCACGATTGGACAATGAATACAATGTTCCCACCACACTGGAAAGGCTAGGCATTGATATTGCCCGCTGGGTGACCGGTCCGGAAGAGGATATCAAACGCATCAACGAGCGCAGCAATAATCTGATCTGTCTGGATTCGGAGAAAAAATACGTCGCGCTCTTCCATGAAACCTACCAGATGAACATGGTCAAGCAGAAATTTCCATCCCTGGTCTTTGAGATGAAGAATTCGTAACTTAAGGAGATTTCGCTTCCAATAACCAGGGACCATAAATGGTACTTGACATAGCATCCAGGATCAACCGATCAGCTTCTGACGTGGTCAAGCCAGGTGGGACTACCAAATTTGTGTAAAATAAGCCCGGACCCGTGCAGGTAAAGTCCAATCCTGGATAAGTAGCTCGTAAACTGGATTGCGCTCTAAGACAATTATCTTCCAGATGGACTTCCGGGGGTAACTCAATACGTTCGATAGATAATTGAAAGTCTGTGTTCTGTGAAACCTCAAATGGGTAGCTGAAAGTGAAGCATTTGTAATCTGTCGTTGCCCCTGTTGGATCAATTCGGCTTCCTTCAGGTTGATAATGCTTGTCAGTGATAATCAATGACACATTCCAGGGATACCACTGGCGTTCATCTGGCATTTGCATACAAAAATAAACATTAAATACACCGAATTCCATATAGGAATATTGGTAAGTTGCGTAAACGGACTGATTGGTAATCAGATTCGCATTTCCCACGATGATATTGACCCAGATTCGGGTATTTTCTAGTGGAGTGCCTCTCTGATCCTGTAAGTGATAATAAACTGTGTAATATCCATCTTGCAAGTGGGTTGTTAAGTCCACAGCAATATCAACTGTTTGACCGGATGATATGGATACAGGAAGAGGAATAATTGCTGGACTTCCTAATAATTCACCATCTGGTGTAGAAGATTCAACCACTAATGAGAAACCTTCCCAGTTCTGGGTGCTGTTATTTTTTATTGTCCATGTTTTACGAAAAACTTCTCCTGGGTTAAATCTCGTTCCATCAGGAATTGTCTCAGAAATGAATGAAAATTTGATATCAGGCTGATTTTCTGGTGAAGATGGGAGTTTTGTTTGTGTGGCAATTGTTGATGGAGTTGGCATGGAAGTGGGCGGAATCGCTGTGTCGGTCGGAATTAGCCTTTGAGGTTGTTCAGTAGACGTTTGTGTAGGATGAATTTCAGGTGCACTTGCCTGGCAAGCAGACAACACTGTGACGATCAACAGAGATGGTAAGATTTGTTTCCATTTCATCGATAACATACCTCAGCCATTATCGGATGGAGAGACATTAAACCAGATTGTCTCTCCATCCGATTTTCTCCATCAGAATTTCTCTATGGGATGTAAACAGCATCCAACATCCCACTCACTCCAGTCAAATGGTAGGTTTCACAACTATCCGGTGCAATAATGAAGATCTCCCCTTCTTGATTTTGCTCTGTGATCAGGCTTACTCCCAGTAATTGTCCACCTTTATCCCATGTGATACCGTTGATGGCGATGGCTGGGTTATCCAGCACCAAACGGGCTGGACTGCCATCCAAGTTTTTCAAGTACAAACTGGCATTATCTTTCGCACGATAGGCAATCCAATTTCCGTCGGGAGAAATGCTGGACCAGGAGGCTTTCATGGAAGAATTTTCCAGAGCAAAGACATCCTTTGAGTCGCCAGTGATGATGTTCACGGAACGCAACATGAATCCATTTCCACTGGCTCCGGGAATAGCATAGTAAATCAAATTCCCATCAGGAGACCAACCAGCAAGTTCCTCATACCCCAAATTTGTCAGTTGGTGCTGGTTACTGCCATCAATATTCATGACAACAATTCCGTCCATTGCCCCAGAGCGTACATTTGCGATGCGAGTTCCATCGGGCGAAAAGATGATGCTCCTTCCAAATTGACCGTTGATCAGGGTGGTCTCATTATTTCGGAGATTCATGATCACAATCCCTTTCTCACTGGTGAATGCCAGATAATTCCCATCCCTGGAAAGAGCGGCCTTGGCATTTCCCTGGGAAAGAACTTGTTGGTTACTACCTTCAAAGCTTGACAATATGATTTCCAACTGTGGGTTTGTGCGGGTTACAACCACCTTTCCATTTAATCCAGAAGCTAGTTCAGGAATTGTGTTAAGCGTATTTGCATCCCAACAAAGATTCTTAGATTGTCCATTGTCTTCAAAGACTCGTTCATTTTCGGGTTTCCAGGTTGTTGTCCAGGTTTCTATCTCACTGGTTTTCATTGGGTTACCGAATACTATCTCAAGCTGGCCGGTAGGTAATTCCATATAGGATAAACTGGTATGGAATGGTCCACCCCAAGCTGCACCACCACCTCCGCCGATTGCTTGATTTCCACTAATTTGTACACTGACTGAGCTTAAAGTATCTCCAGGGTCAATATGGAAAGAGTAGCCATTTCTTGAATCAACCGTCATGGTCAGCAATTTGATAGGATATCCAGCCAGATCGACGGTTTGGTTTATTTCAATTACATCACCTGGTTGAGGATTTTCACCTACCTGGACGGTCAATTTTGCTGTGGCTTGGGGATCAACAGGAGAAATTACCACACCTGAAAAATCAATGGATACGGGGAAGGTGACACCTGCTCCCTTGATCTGCACGGCGAAGGATCCACCCCCGTTTGTTGGTTCGTCGACCTGGTTCTGATATTGAATATCCATTGGGTATTCATAACTGATTTTCTGCTTATTTGAGTCGTGAATTACAGCCGGGCAGGTGATTTGCAGCCATTCTCCCGTAGCAATTTCAGGTCGAACCACACCTAAAAGGATGTAGCCATCTTCTGTTTCTATGTATTTTTCGATAGAAACGGACGCATAAGGATTATTCTCGGTAATTGTAGGAGTAAATTCAGTTTCGGTTAGCTTTAATTCCTCTTGGGGTGGTTTGATTGGGTGGGTATCCACGACTGGTAAAATCTTAAAATCAGAAGGTGCGGGTACAAATTGCAATTTCAATCTCCAGTCTGTGGGAACCAAACCGGGAAGTGTATTGAAAATACAGGGCATAATAAAAGTAGCTGTATTGAATTCATATGGGATAGGATCAGAAAGTGAAATTTCAGTTCCGTCAGGTAATTGTAGGAAAGGTTGAACAATACATCCAGTAACCGCTTCACCTTCAGGATATGCAGAGAGTGGAACACCTGAAATACCATACTCCAGACGGGTTTCACTCTCAGTCAATATCGCCTGGTTCACAGAGATGGTAATGCCATCTTGTGTCAATCTGACAGGTTCTGCCAGGATGCGAATGGTGCTATCCTGTTCCACCAACCCCACGCCCGGGATATATCCCAGCCATTTCATAAAGGAGGCATAGACTTTTTGTGGACCGATGACTAATATTGATGTGACTGCCATGATTAAAATGATGGTGGTAATCCAAACAGGTTTAAAAGCAAAAAAGGTGGATCTTGTTTGGCGAGGTGTATATTTTTGTAAGATTTGCCCCCGTAAGGATGATAAAAACTCTTTGCTATCATCCTGAGGGATTAATAACTTTTGAATATCTTTTTCTATTCTTTGGAATCTTAACTCTTCAGATTTCATTTTTTTCCTCCAACTGGCTCTGTAATCGAGCCAGTAACCGGTAATATTTTTTCTTGGTTGAATCTTCTGTTTTGCTGAGAATTTCTGCCATCTCAGCAAAAGTCAGCTCAGCCACATTACGCAATCGCAGCAGATCCAGTTCCTCTTCGCTTAATAAAGCCAAAATTTGATTAAAATTCAGCAATCTTTCGCGATCGACAACAATGGATAGAATATCAGTATGTGAATCCAAATCATTTTTCATAATCAGTTTCTCTTCTTGATTGCGCATACGAAAATGATCGATATATCTACTGCGTGCAATAGAAAATAACCAGGCAGAAAAATAACCTCGATGGCGATAACTGGATAACTTTTCCAGCACTTTCAGGAAAGTCTGGGAGGTTATATCCTGGGCATCCTGGATATTTCCTGTCCTGCTTAAGATGTAGCGGTAAATCATTGGAGCATAAAGGTCATATAACTTTCCAAAGGAGGCTGTATCTTGCAGGGCTTGCGAAATTAATATTTCTTCTTCCTTCGATTGTAGCGATGATTTTTGACGTTTTTGAAACATTAATCTTTCCATTCAATCCTTTCTTGCTCGGAGCGCTTTGTGTTGAGTACTCATGTAGTTAAACGTGCTGATTGCAAGAAAGGGACAAACCTAAACTAATTGGATTATATCTTCGTCTAGTTTCTTAATTGGATTTTTGATTTTTCACTCTATTGGGGGATTACATTGAGTCTTTCTGATTGTATTCTCAATTCAGGAGTAAACCATGAAAAAGAATTACTCGCCATTTGCTTTGTATGCATACTTATCAATCGTATTGACAACAGTTGTTTTACTTACCAGGTTGTTAGTAAAAGTCAACACACCCTGGTGGTTGATCCTCATCCTTCTGGTTTTGATTGGGCTGGGCGGCCTGGTGCCGGTTACATCCAGGTTGGAAATGATGCAACGCATGTTGGGTAATCTGAAATTAGGTATGGCTTTTCCAACCATCCGGCAGCGCTGGCCGGATCCTCTCTATCCGTTATTGCAACAGATGCAGGAAATGAGCAACCTCGATCAGGATATCACCAATTTGCGTGAGGGTTGGATGGTGCAGGTTGCACAGGGGGCTGCACAGGAGGAGCGCAATCGCCTGGCGCGGGAACTGCACGATTCGATCAAACAACAACTGTTCAGCATCCAGATGAGTGCTGGTGCTATGCAACAGCGTTGGGAGAGTGATCCGGATGGGGCTCGAAAAGCATTGGATGATCTGCAGCAATCCACTCAGGAAGCCCTGGCAGAGATGAACACGCTACTTTTACAGCTTTCTCCAGCTCCACTGGAGCGGGTAGGCCTGGTTCAGGCAATCCAGGAGCAGTGTCAAGCATTGGGATATCGCAGCGGGGCACAGGTTGATTATGAGATCGGTGAATTACCGGATGATATTTTGCTGCCTTCCGGTTGGCAGGAGAGCATCTTCCGGATGGTGCAGGAATCTTTCAGCAATATCGCCCGGCACGCACGGGCTACCCAGGTTCTGCTCAGCCTGCAAAAAGATGATCCTGGACAACGATTGGTGCTGAAAATTGAAGATAATGGACAGGGATTATCACCATCTGGTGACACATCAGGTCAGGGTATGCGTGGCATTCTGCAACGGGCTGAAGCATTGGGTGGGCAGGCACAATTTTCTTCCAAACTTGGTCAGGGGGTTTCAATACAGGTGGAACTACCTTTATTGACTGTCGAGCTGGACAAAGATCTGGACTTGCCGGTGGACAAGCGTTTGAACCGGCTTGCCTGGATCAGTTTGCTGGGTGGCGTACTGAGTGCAGCGGCATTTGTTCCAATTGTTCTGGCACAGACGGGCATCTACCTCGGCATGGCGGTGTTGAATGGCATCTGGCTATGGTTGGCATTGGTCATCGGATTGCTGGTGGCAACAGGTTGGCTGGCGGGACGCTTTGTTCCAGCTGGGAACCGCTCTGCACAAATACTGCAGAGCGCGTTGGCAGGTATCGGCGGCAGTATCATTGCCTATGGTGCTCTTCTGGCTGCATCGCCGGCCATACAGGGGATGGATGCTTTGCTGAATTATGGGTTAAAACCTGCTTCAGAAACACAAACTTCGGTTTTGATTATCGACGCCGCATTGGGAATTTTTGCATGGACACATGCAGCCTTCTGGATTTTGATCCTGATAGGGGCCGGGCTAGGGGCGATTGGTGGTTTGCTGGCAGCTTATCAATCCGATACCAAAACCAGCATATCCGAAATGGCCTGGAAACCAATTACAGCAGTGTTGATTGCTGGCAGTAGTTGCACATATCTCTTTGGGGCACTGGTTTTGCCTGCCATGGAAGCGGTTATGTTTGAAAATGCCATGAAGTTCGGCGTGTCACGGGAGTTGAGGTTCTTGCCTCATTTCGCACCATTTCTGGTGTTGACCACACCATTATTCATACTGTTGCTGTCGTTGGGATACCAATACCGTAAACTCTCCCAGGATATGAAATCCGGCACGGTTCAGAAGTTGGAACAGGTGCATTGGAGTAGCTTTAATCTGGCAGTGCTGAGTTTTGGGGTAGCTGCCACCAGCTCACTACTGGGATGGATTACACTTGAAGATATACCCACCACCTCTGCAGCGTTTATTCTGGGGGCAGCGCTCTTGTTGGTTACCAATGCTATCTTTTTCCTGCGTCTGACCGTTCGCAGCCGTTATCAGTTAAAAGCCCGTCTGGGACCAGGCTGGTTGTGGTTATTGTATGTAATTCCAGCGTTGGTGGTGCTTTTACCCGGATTCCTTCTGGCAACGCTTTATGAGGTTTTCTCGGCCTGGGTACTGGTGCTCTATCTGGCTCTCTTGCTGGGTTTTGCGTTGGCTTACAGCTTATTACCCCAATCGGCACGGCCAACCAGCCGATTGGCAGAGATCAAACAAAAAGCGATCGAATTAAACAACAACTGGTTGGCTGCAGCACTGAGTTTGATCGTTCCCGCTTTTCCGATGGGATCCGCTGGTCTGGCGATAATCAGTGTGGTCATCCCATTTGTTCAACCCCTGGATAGTAAAAGACTGCCCGGTTGGGTCTCGAATGGTGATACGATTGCCAGTTTGCTACGCGAGGATTTACTCGCCTGGCAACCGCTTGGTTTTGTAATTTTACTGGTGGTTGGCCTGGTGCTGGTTGGATTGTGGGCGTTTTTCACCCATTTACGGATTCTCAATACACAACGTAGAAGATAACGAATGAGTATAATATCCTTGAGGATATGAGATGATACGCTTGTTTCTGGTTGATGATCACCATGTGGTGCGGCGTGGCTTGCGCTCTTATTTTGAATCCTTCTCGGATATCAAAATTAGTGGTGAAGCTGCCACAGCCGAAAACCTTTTGCAGCAAATTGGCAAGGTGCAGATTGATGTGGTGCTTCTGGATGTACTTTTGCCCGGCGGAATGGATGGTCTGGAAGCTGCCAGGCGAATCATCAGCCAACCCAATTCGCCACGCATCCTGATTTTGACAGCTTATACCGATCCTGCCCGGGCGATGGCAGCCTTGCGAATGGGGGTTCAGGGTTATGTGCGCAAGGACAGCCCTCCGGAGGTTCTATTGGCAGCGGTACGGGCTGTCGCCAATGGTCAAACTTACATGGATCAACAAACTGCTGAAAGCATCTCTGATAAAATGCCTGAAATCAAGCTTTCCTTACGAGAACAGGAGGTGTTGGAGCAGTTGGCTGGGGGTGATACCAACCGCGAAATAGCTTCCACACTCATGATCAGTGAGGAGACAGTTAAGTCACATGTCAGCAATATCCTCTCCAAAATGGGATTGGAAAACCGCTCACAGGCTATCTCGCATGCACTGATCAATGGATTGGTGAGAAAAGATAGCTAATTGGCTAAAGGCTAAAGGCTGAAGGCTAAAGGTGAAAGTTGAAAAGGTGACAGTTGACAGTTGAATGTGAATTTGCTGTCAACTGAGGACTTTAAACTTTCAACTATTCAGTTTTCTTCTCTAACAAAATCTTCTTGATATCCGTCAGGGTTTCGTTGATGCGGAAAAAGAGAATGAGTAACTCGCAGTAAATTCTGGCTACCAGGATACCCAGAATCATAGCCAATGGACCACCGAAAAACGCCCCGATGATGGTTCCAAATTCACTGTTGGAAATACCTGAGATGATCCCACCGAAGAAAATGACGAGACCCGTGATAATGCTGGCGATCATGCCAATCCAGAACAATACTTTGATGATCACCGGTGTGACCATGCGTTCAAAACTAAAAAAGCTTTTCCAATTCATGTAAACCTCCCGGGAAAATAAGACTGAAACAGTTAATATGGATCATTAAAGGATTACTTTTAATGTAAGAAACGTAGAGAAAGACTTGTTGCTTAGGAAGTGGGATGGTCTCTATTTAATTATAGGTGATTTGGAAAATTTATTACCTAAAACTCTTGTAAAATTTGAAAATATGTTCTAAAATAGAACAATAATTCTAAAATTATGGAGGTGTGATGTGAATAATCAAATTGAACCACAAAGAAATGAACTTCCCGATAGCAAAATCAATAAGAAGTATACAGACACACCCAATGGAAAATTACCACCATCTGAAATGGTACCCGATTGGATGAAAGAAGTCTGGACGAGATTATTAAATTTTCAAAGCCTGGTTGTTGAAAGTTATAAACTGGTCTGCATCAGTTATCGAAAAAATAATATGGATTGTTTTTCTCCGATCGTACCCTATTTCATATCCACATATAACACCTCCGTGCATGATATCTGTTATCCGCAAATACCCGAAAAATCCATGCTGTATGACGAAAAGAAATTACGTTTTTGGTATTATCAACTGGATGAAGAATTCATCCCATTCGAAATCATGGCTCCCAAATTGCCAACCAGGTCGTATATCAATACAATCTTCAAACTTCTGTTGGAAGAAGAATCGGTTAAAACAGATCAATTCAAGGAATTACTCGAATCCATCCATCGGGTGTTGTCAGACGATGCACAATAAAATTTTCCGTCCACTATTGCGGAAGTGAGGTCTGAAAACAGTTACAAAGAATGATCGGGGGGTATAATGATTTTTATGTTACGCCGACGTTATTATCGCATTTTGCTTTTCTTCGCTCGCACCATTTTGGGCATCATCTGGTGGGAATTAATCCTCCCGAAGGTGGGGTTGAGAAGATTATCTCGAGCGACGCGATCAGATCGAATCACCCGAATAGCGCGACGATTTCGGGCATTAGCCGTGCAGATGGGCGGTGTTATGATCAAGGTGGGTCAATTTTTGTCCGCTCGTCTGGACGTTTTACCACGGGAAGTCACCGATGAACTGACCGGCTTGCAGGACGAAGTGCAGGCAGAACCATTTGAGCCAATAAAAGCTTTGATTGAAGAAGAATTTGGCAAACCGCTTGAGCAGATTTTCGATGAATTCGATCCCATCCCGTTTGCTTCCGCCTCGATCGGGCAGGTGCATGTTGCCCGTTTACACCTGAATGATTCACAGATTGCACAATTTCCAGATGTGGTCATCAAAGTGCAACGCCCGCATATTGAAGAGATTGTAAAAATAGACTTATCTGCACTCCAGATTGTAGGTGGCTGGTTACAAAAATACAAACCGATCCGCAAGCACGCGGATGTCCCCAAGCTTTTAGATGAATTCAGTATGACCTTATATGAGGAAATTGACTACATCCATGAGGGCAAAAACGCTGAAATCTTCAAAAAAAACTTCAAAGAGTTAGCGTATGTACGGGTACCCAAAGTGATCTGGAGTCACACCACCAAGCGGGTGTTGACACTGGAAAATGTGCTGGCGATCAAGATCACAGACTATGATTTGATTGAAAAAGCTGGTATCGATCGCAGCGAGGTGGCTAAAAGGCTATTTAATACCTACCTCAAGCAGATATTTGAAGACCGCTTTTTCCATGCCGATCCTCATCCAGGAAATTTATTTGTGCAGCCTGCAGAAACAGGCGATGATCCTGAAAATTGGAAATTGACCTTCGTTGATTTTGGCATGGCGGACACATTGGAGGAAAAGACCTACGAGGGGTTGAAAGAAGCTGTTCTGGCGGTTGGGCTGCAGGATGCCAGTCGATTGCTCAAGGCTTATCAGATCCTGGATGTGTTGTTGCCTGATGCGGATCTGGAATTATTGGAACGTGCCAGCCAACGCGTATTTGATCGTTTCTGGGGGAAATCCACATCGGAATTGATGAGTATGCACGCCCGTGAAGCCCAGGAATTCATGAAGGATTTCGAGGATTTGTTGTATGAGATGCCCTTTCAGGCACCGGAAAACATCATCTTACTGGGCAGATGTGTGAGCATTCTTTCCGGAATCTGCACCGGGTTGGATCCGAATTTCAATGTATTCGAAAACCTGGTGCCGTACACTGGAAAATTGGCGGAAGCAGAGGGGGGTGATCGCTGGTCGGTCATCTGGAGCGAGATCACCCGCATGTTTCAACTGGTATTGCGCCTGCCCACCCGGGCGGATAATCTGATCACCAAAATGGAGCAGGGGCGTTTGGAAGTACGGGTGCCAGCCTTATCGAGAGAAATGGAACGGATGCGGCGCTCTCAACGAAAAACCACCATTGCGATTATCTTTGCTGCCTTCCTGATCAGCGGGGTGCAGTTTTTCCTGGCTGGTGAAATAACAATCGGGATTGTTGTTCTATGTGTTACAGGTTTTCTGTTAATAGTTTTAGTATTCACTCATTGAGTAATTAATGCCAAAAATCCTATTTCTTTGTCAAACCATAATTAAATCTTCATGTCATAATATTGTGGTAATACCGACAATCTCCATTCCACAACGTAGACAATCTATGAGATTTTTCCTAAAATAATTATGGAGGGGGAATCCTAGCTCAAAAAGAAAAATTTCCCCATAAGGAAACCAAAAAATGAAAACAAAAATAATTTTTCTTGTGGTGATGGCGATTTTGTTGACCTCTTGCCAATCCACAATGACGCCAACTCCAGAAATTAAGGAAGTCACCAGGATCGTTGAACAAACATCCATTGTTACAAAAATCGTAGAAGAGACGGTATTGGCACCTGAAATTGTAGAAGATACCCCAACTAAGCATCCTAATTCCACAGGCGAATTTGAACTGAAACCAGAATATTTTGATGCAACTCTGGCTTTAGTAAAATATTTTAATTACCTGGATACGAAAGACTGTGTAGCTTATTACGATGCACAAAGTATGCATAACCAAAGAGCAAGTCTTGAAGATACAATCACATATTGTGAAAAAATAATTGGAAATGTGGAAGTTGTATCAGTATACCCACTTAATTACCAATATTATTTGGAGGGTCGACGACTGGGAAATGAACCAGAAGGACATATATATTTAACATCTTTTGTTCTAATGGAAGAAATAGCTCTGGGAGAAATGGTTGAGCGATCAATAATATTTGAAGTTGATATGATTTGGGAAAATGAAGAGTGGAAAGTAAATTCTACAAATACTTCACCACTTTTCTGATAAAAAAGGAGGGAAAATGGATAAGAAATTTAGAATGTTAATTGTAATAATTACAGTATTTTTATTAATTATTGGAATGGTAGTCAGTGTTAAATCAAATTATGAAGAAGCCGATCTATCAGAAATTAAAACTCTTCTTTACCAATATTTTGACTCAATCTATGAATCTAAAAATAATAATGAGTTAAAAGATTTATCATCGGTTTTGGATTTGACAAGCAGTCAAAATTTAGATGAAATAAAAAAGCAAGGATTAGAGATTTATATTAATCAATCAAATAACTTATATTATGATTCATTTAGTTACCACTTGACATTTTCAAATTTCATTCTTGATAAAGAAAATCAAATTGCTTCAATTAATGTTGAAGAAAGAAGCAAGGTTATTTTTAACAAATCCATTTCAGCCGATAAAGAAAATCCAATCGTTTCTGAGATGAGAGTTTTTCACGAATTTCGTTTAATTAAAATAGATACAGGTTGGAAAATCGAATCAGATTTATATATTGATGAGTTGTGGGAAAATTTAAAAAGTTCAAATTCATCCTTCTCAGAATTCAAATCAATAATAGATAAAAATATAGCGATACAATCATCTGTACTAACTGAGCTACCCAATGATTCAACAAGTGTGAAATCGGGACTCTGCCCTGCTTTATTGGATGATACAACTTCTCACGCATACGACCGGGAAGGAGCAGCTGCATACGCTCAGAAACACGCATTTGATTACAACCTATATTATTTTCCATTCATCGCGGATTGTACAAATTTTGTGAGTCAGGCAATTAAGCATGGTGGTAATTCTCAAATGGCTTACCCTGACCCAATTTATCAAGGTCAACCAGGATCAATGGGTTGGTATTACAAGAACGTTGGAGATTATGCTTCGGCATGGACGTGGGTGGACGACCTATTTGATTTTATTACTCTTCCAGGAGCAATGGCCACCTATGAAGATGGTCCGGAAGGGTGTGAAATTTATAATGAAAGTGATTTATTTCTAGGTGATATCGTACAATTGGATAAATCTACAACCCCAGATTATTGGGATCATTCGGTTATAGTTACATGGATACAATATTTGGGGTTTGGCGAAAAGGAATATTATATTTCATCACATACTACTGATCGAAGAGATTGGCCATTAAGTGCTATAACACCTTCTTATATTGACGTGCGTTATATACGTATTGAAAGAATTGATGGGTTAATCCCTACTTATATGCCTTTAACCCTAAATAATTACTCTTCTGGGTACACTGCTTCGTCCAGTTCTCAAGAGAATATTGCTCCTCTCAACCAGGCTTATCCTGCACCAGAGACAGACTTACTTACACCAAAAGAAACCACCCAAATTGGTTACCCATAATTTCATTTAAATACTTAAATAGCATTTCAATGATTTAAAAGCCTTAACTTCAAATTTCAGTATTCTAAACAATTACAATATAGTGGCAAATCTCTGCTTCGCTAATTTGATATTAAACAAAAAAAGGCATGCATTCACAAAGGTAAACATGCCTTTTTTTATTAAAATCCTCAAAGATTTTATTTCGTTTTTTCTGTACGCTCGATCGCTGCATCCAGTAAACTGCGTAAGCCCATTAAAAATTCTTTGCGAGCAGCACGATGATGATCGCGAGTGCCTTCCGGCAGGAAGGATTCAGCTACCTTATGCATATTCTCACGGGCAGCGCGCATGTGTTCACGCGCTTCTTTTATATTCGGATTTTGCGGTCTTTCCGTTGTTTTCTCAGCCATAACTACCTCCAATCGGGTAACCATACTCTACCCTTAATTGCATTATAAGTGTTTTTAACTACCCGTCAAGTAGAGATTCAATCTGCCAATTTTCTCACCGATCAATAAATACCAGGTAGGCTTGGTATTAATGGCGAAAATGACGTACACCGGTGAAGACCATGGCGATACCCAGGCGATTGCAGGCATCAACTGAATCCTGATCGCGAATCGAGCC
Organism: Anaerolineaceae bacterium; assembly: GCA_019429225.1. Taxonomy (GTDB): domain Bacteria; phylum Chloroflexota; class Anaerolineae; order Anaerolineales; family Anaerolineaceae; genus UBA6170. The sequence goes on along the minus strand of JAHYJK010000022.1, from coordinate 424 downwards.
ACCCGGTTGCACAATCGCTACTATCCCGGCAGCTGCTGCTTTTTCGACCGAATCTGCGAAGGGGAAGAAGGCATCGGACGCCATCACGGCACCCTGGGCTTTCTCGCCGGCACGTTGGGATGCCATAACCACACAATCGACCCGGTTGGGCTGACCACCGCCAATTCCGATGGTAGCTTCGTCTTTGGCAAACACGATGGCATTGGACTTGACGTGCTGGCAGGCTTTCCAGGCGAATTTCAGGTCGGCTATTTGCTGCATAGTCGGTTCTTTCTCGGTCACCACGCGCCACTGCGTGCCTTCGGGATCCCCCTGATCAACCGATTGTTGAAGCACACCACGGGTGATCGATCGATACTCAACCAATGGATCAATTTTGAGATCAGGCATTTCGAGCAGTCGCAGGTTCTTCTTCTTCGCCAGC
>JAHYJK010000307.1 GCA_019429225.1 Anaerolineaceae bacterium | reverse complement strand
CTAATCGTGTTGGATTTTGTACAATGTGTAATTCTGGATCAGTTGAACAATTAAACACCACATAGAGCCAATAGTCCTTTTTCAATCGCTCAGCTGTTTTATACTCATTAGTCGTAAGCGCCACCTCACCAACAGCACTTCGTCCTTTTACCTCAATGAACCGAACATCAATAGCAGTCTGTGGGTCTTCAGGATGGGGTTTGCGTGAAATCAGATCAAAACCTCTGTTTTCCTTTTCAACACTTTCCACCTTCCAGCCCCGTGATTCTTCATAATCGATCACCGCCTGAACTGCAATCCTCTCGATCTCATCATCCCGGACCATCGGTGCAATGCCTGGTGATGAGCGTTCCGGATGGGGAAGCACCCATGCACTGCCGTGATGCCGGATATCAGTTATAGTGCAGTAACGTTCCTGCTGCAATTCCTCTCGCCTCCCTTCCAGGCGGCCATTCAGCTCAAAAAGACGGTCTTCAAATTGCTTGATACGGCCATCAAGACCGGATTCGGTTGAACCTGCCTCCTTTTGCTGGACAAGTTCGGCAAATTGTATTTGAACCCTGTCAATGATAGCATTCAGGCTAATCTCCATATGCTCTGATATTGTCTTAATTTCCTTTTCCCGCTGAATAGTAATTTCATCAAGGAACGGTTGAAGAGCCTCATTGATAAGGGTGTTTTCAATTTGATCTCTATTGGGAAGGTTTGTATCATCAGGTATCTGAGTTCCTACTGGAGCAATGGCCAAATCAAGGAGTATTGTTGGCTGCCTGATTGTGGACATTCCGCCCATAAATGTTTCAACCACAAACAAACGCCGATGCATTACGTTTCCACGACCGTCACGGATTGCAGCTGAAAAAACATCTAATTTGGCAGGTTCACTTCTATGAAGGTCAAAAAATACTGAACCCCGTTGCAGGTCTTTTTGTACTCGCTGCAAAACATCTTCCCGCACACTCTCAAAAAGCGGGTGCCCAGGAGTTGCCCATTCCAATGTGGGGTCTTGCTGCAATTGCTCCTTGTCAAATACAATTTGTTTATATTCGCGTGCTAGTTTTCCAAATTGCGGTTCGAACCTTTCACCGATAGGCCACAATGTCCTCGGAATACGGCCAATATGGTAAACGTGTGGTTTCCCTTTCACTTCATTACAATTAATTCCAGCTAGTGGAGCAGCCTGAATAAAGAAATCCTCTATAACCTCTGGTACCAACCGGCGTTCTTTTGCTTCGGCTTTTTTACCTATCAATGCACTTAGATTAAGTTCACGCCTAGCAAGTCCTTCAAGAGCTGAGTTTGTAATTCCCCTGAAATGTTCCGTGTCAACCTGCTCTACGATACGGTTTTTAATTGCATCCTCTGTGAGGTTATGGGCATACATATCCCTCAGCATGCGTTCCAATTGGTTTGAAGGAAAAATATCTCCCAACACATTGAATATCTTCCCTGTCCTGCCCGGGTCCAGGTCATCTTCAATCTGTTTAAGCCGATCAAAGAGCTTCTGCAATACTCGTCCTTCCCTCGTATTCGTTGAAACAAAATTAATTATGAGACAGTCTTTCTCCTGGCCATAACGATGAATACGACCCATGCGCTGCTCAAGTCTTACTGGATTCCAGGGAATATCATAATTGATCATAAACCAGCAGAATTGAAGATTGATACCTTCCCCTGCTGCTTCTGTGGCTACCATAATCTGAGCCTCCTCTCGGAATTTTACCTCAGCGTGCAGGCGTGTTCCCGGCGTATCCCTGCTTCCAATCTTCATACTGCCATGAATCTGGGTAACATTTAAATCCCATGATTCCAGCTTTTCAACCAGATATTCTAATGTATCTTTATGCTCTGTAAAAATGAGAAGTTTCATCTTAGGATCTTGGAAAATTCCTTTTTCAGTTATTACCTGTTTAAGTTTTATGAGCTTGGATTCAATTTCTCTTTGTTCAAGTAACACTGCTTGATCAATCAGTTTATTAAGTTGGATTATGTCCTCTTTAAGAACAACTGGGTCAACTGAAGCCACTACTCCTTCCAGTTCATCAATGATTGCCTGCTGCTCTTCTTCGGTAAAATCCTCAAAATCGTCTGGTATCTTTTTTGCAATCTGGTCTTTTCGATAACCTTCAGGATCTTCAAGAATTTTTTGACGTTTATTCCGCATTCGTTCAAGAGTTCTTCGAACCGCATATATGCTGGAGGCAAATCGCCGTTGCAGCATTGCCATGGTAAATCCAATGGCTCTTCCACGTGGTGAAGCGTCTGTTGAAGCCCTAATGGACTGGTCTTCCACATACCGTGTCAAAGCATCGTAAAAATCCCATTCGTCTTCATCAATTTGAAATTCAGAGGTTTGAACCTCACGATTAGTGAAAATCCTTTTTACATGGCCAGTTTCAGGGTCAGGAAATGTGACCAATGCTTCTTTTGTGCGCCTGAGATAAAATGGAGCATAATTGCGCTGCATGGCTTCTTCCAAGCTTGACACATCACCATAAACATCCTTATCCAATAGTTCAAGGAAAAGACAAAAATTTTTAGGGTCCCCTTTGTGCGGAGTTGCTGTCATAAGCAGATAATGATCTGTCATTTCTGACAATCTCTCGCCAAGACGATATGCAAGAGTTTTTTTATCACTGCTGTAAGCACTCATTTTATGAGCTTCATCTACTATGATCAGGTCCCAATGGGAACGTAATAGACTTTCTTTTGCATCTTCAACAGTAGAAACCCATGAGATCGATGTCACAACTTGATTTTTTTCCTGCCATGGATTTGTTCCATAATTGGCACGGAGCACATCACTGCGTACAACTTCAAAGTTCTCATGAAATTTTTCTTTCATTTCCCGCTGCCATTGAAATGAGAGGTTTGCTGGAGTTACTATAAGCGTTCTTTTTACCAGACCGCGTATTTTAAGTTCTTTTAAGAGAAGCCCGGCCATGATGGTTTTTCCTGCGCCTGGGTCATCAGCAAGTAAAAAACGAATGCGAGGAAGGGGTAAGAAATAATCATAGACCGCCTCCAATTGGTGAGGAAGAGGGTCTACACGGGCAATGGATAAGGAAAAATATGGGTCATATTCATATGCTAATCCCAGTCTTAATGCTTCAATGCCAAGGCGAAAACGAGATGGATCACCATCAAAAGGCTCTTTTTCAGGAGTTGCTTCAAGTCTTGATAGTTGGTCAATATTGAGGATTGGTTCATGGACCTTTCCTGATGTAAGACCTTTCCCGATGAGTTTGATTGAATCACCCATCGGTACAACCATTATTATTTGTATTGGTTCTGGGAAAAACGGACCACTGACGATTATATTCGGTTTTATATCTTCTTTTTTCATTTTGTTTCCAGTCTTTTCGTCAAATATGTCAAGCATTCTAATTAAATAATATGATTCTTAATTTAATATTTGACTGTATTATATTAACTTGACGTTTTTCATTTAGCTCATCGTTTCTGATATCAATTCGTGATTTTTTTTTCCGATTGCGGCAGTAAATCTGTCAAAACTAGTTGTTGTGCCGTTGGAGTGCCGCCGTGGCTACTGAAATATATAATTTATATGATTTTGTATACCCACAAAATACGCTGAGCATTTTCACCATTCTCTGTGTCCTCTGTGGTTATCGTCTAATTGACTCCAGCCCCCCACTATGAACATTCACAAATGCACGCAGGACCCCGTAATCTCCCTCTCCAATGTCCCGTCTTCCATCTCCACAACCAGGGCCCCATCATGGTCAATACCCACGACCTCGCCCTCGATCGTCCTGAACCTCGTGACGATC
>JAHYJK010000306.1 GCA_019429225.1 Anaerolineaceae bacterium | reverse complement strand
AATTATAAAATGGGTAAATTTGAAAAGACCTTTGTGGTTTTCACACTTCTTTACACAGTGATTTATGCCTTTTTCTTTTTTAATCTGGAACTCGCGAGTGAGGGTTTCGATAAAATACTACCCTTTCATTTTCTTGGCATGGCGTTAAGCCTTGCTTTCATAATCATTGTTATTCGAGATATTTATAAAAGAGATTTTGAAAACCCAAACTCCAAAAACACTTGGATAATTCTAGTGTTACTATTCTGGCCAAGCGTTTTTATATATCTAGTGCCTGACCGAAAAGTTATTTTTTATTTATTGCAAGTGGTTATGAGGCAGTGCTTCGATGAAAAACTTCAAATTTCGCATATTTTGATTTGTCTTTTTGCTTCCCTTATGAAGGAAAATGTGTTATTATCCATATGATTTTATTGTGAAAAGCACGCTGGTACATTGAAACCCATTTCCTTTCGATATTGGCTGCAATGCAATTATTCCAGGAGAAAACATGCGAAAATTAATCAACATGCAGATGAAGTTCGGAGAAGTAGACATTGCAAAAATCAAGTTCGATCTGCGGTCTCGTGATGAGATCCCCAAATTGCTTACGGGCCTTCAAGAGATTTATTGCAATCGCAACCTGCGTAACCAGGTCTTTGCCATACTGCGGGATTTAATCCCTGAAGATGTGGATCTAAATAATGGCCGCAAGGGGATGGATCTCTGGAAGATCCTGGTTCTGGGCACGTTACGGCTTTCCTGCAATTGGGATTATGACAAACTGATGGATATAGCAAATAACCACAAGACATTGAGGCTGATGCTTGGCCACAGTTCCATTTTTGACGAATCGTATTATCCGTTGCAGACTCTCAAAGACAATTTGTCTTTGTTTACCCCTGAAGTGTTGGATCATATTAACCGAATTGTTCTGCAGCATGGACTTCAGGTTATCGGTAAAAAAAAAGACGAAAGACTGAGAGCAAGCTGTGACTCGTTTGTTGTTGAAACCGACGTTCACTACCCTACAGATATCAATTTGCTGTTCGACGCTATGCGGAAAGTGATTCTTTTAGTCATGGCTCTATGCGATGATCTGGGCTTGTCAGGATGGCGAAAGGGCCTATATAATCTCAAGAAGGTGAAGAAATATTTCCGCAAGGCCCAACAGCTAAAACGCTCGACATCGAAAGATAAAACCAAGAGAGCTAAAAGAGAACAGTTGATCATCGATGCACATATGGCTTACCTTGAATTAGCCAACACTGTCATTGAAAGAGCTAAAGAGACAACCGGTTTCATCCGATCTTCGGATTTGATGGTCCATTTGAGGATCAAAGAGATCGAGAACTACATTTCTCACGCGGAAAGGCAAATGGATCAAATTTGTAGAAGAGCTGTGGAAGGTGAAACCATTCCACACCACGAAAAGGTCTTTTCCCTTTTTGAAGAGCACACTGAATGGATCAACAAAGGCAAAGCCGGTGTCTCCCAGGAATTGGGTCTCAAGGTTTGTGTTGTCAAAGATCAGTTTGGTTTCATCCTTCATCATCGGGTGATGCAGCACGAAACTGACGATCAGATTGCTGTGCCGATCATTAAGGAAACCAAGGATCGTTTTCCGCAGTTGACCAGTTGTAGCTTTGACAAGGGCTTTCACAGCCCCGAGAATCAAGTGCAGCTGCGAGACATCTTAGATCAAGTAGTCCTGCCCCGTAAAGGGAAATTGTCTGCTATCAACAAGGAAATCGAGAACACCGAAGTATTTCGTGAAGCCCGGCGAAAGCATTCAGCTGTTGAGTCTTGCATAAACGCTTTGGAAAACCATGGTCTGGATCGTTGCCGGGATCACGGGATAGAAGGTTTTAAGCGCTATGTCGCGTTGGCCGTTGTGGCGAGAAACATTCAAATCATCGGTCATGTTCTTCAGCAAAAGGAGCTGGAGCGAGTGCAGCGCCTTGAAAAAAAGCAAAGGCAACGGCTTGTTGCGTAGACCTGTTTGCTCTCAATCGTAACCAGCCATCGCGAATTTTGGCTCCTATGGGGAAGTGCGTCCAAGTACGGCCGCAGAAGGCGTTTTTGCGTTCACCCAACAAGAAAATTCATTTTGTCATAGGAAAAACCGATATCAAGTCTGGGGTATCTCCGATATCTTCGCCAGGCCAGCTTGAAAATTCGGGGTTTTCGTTCAGTCACTAATTATTTAAGAACGTCCCTATGGTCACTTTAATGGGCGGCCCTGTTATCTATTGTAGCTTTACGCCTGGACGAATTTTTCGTATAGTACAAGTCATCTTAAGAAGAAATAAAATAATGGGGCTATGCACTTAAGTCCTACACCCACTATATGTTGTGTCTCCATTAAAATGGCACATCGTGCAACTCTGTGACATGTATTGCTTCTGCCGGAGCATTAGAGGATTTGCCGCAAACAATCTGTTGATTAGGAACAGGATCAGAGAGGAGCGACTGCTGAACCAAGCGATAAAATAGTTTACCACGAGATTGAGAGGTTCTCCGGTTAAACCGGAAAGTAAATTCATCAAGGTAGTACCCCAGATGAATTGAGTTTACGGCACCCTGATAAGTACCCAATAGCCAACGCTTTAAAAGAGAAATTGTAAGATGTGCAATATTCAATTCTTTGGAATTTACAGCGGTATGCTCGTATCCGAGGGTTGGAAGATTTTGATAACCGCTCCAGCCATCGGTTCTGATGTGTGCGCCCGGATTTATATGTTCCTGTATAAATGCATTGAGGTTGGTAGCAGAAGCATCTGGTATAAGCTTAAGGCGAATCCGACCAATTCCTTTACCAGTTGGGGATGTTTGGCTTTTATCTTCAACGGCAACAGCTACCAGATTTTTGTTATCTGCTCCACGCCCTCTTTTTCCAGGGCTTTTACCACCTATGTAAGTTTCATCTATCTCAACGATTCCAGACAGGTTGTCCCGGCCTGGCCTTACCATAGCTCTTCTAAACTTATGCAACCATCTCCATGCGGTATGATAACTCCCCAATCCCAGAACTCTTTGCAGCCCCAGCGCATTGGCTCCGTATTTCTGGTTGGTGATATGCCACATGGCCTCGAACCAAAGGCGCAAAGGCTTTCTTGTATTATGAAAAAGGGTACCGGCAGTTACAGAAGTCTGCCGGGAGCACCCCTTACATTCAAACAACCCTCTTGTTGTTTTACGCATTTGAGGGTCTCCACATACAGGGCATACAATTCCTTCTGGCCACCTCAGACAAATGAGATAGTCAATGCAGGCTTCTTCTGTCGAAAAGCGTTCTCGGAATTCAGCAAGGTTTATGGGAAAATCCTCCATTTCTATGGTTAGAGTTTGCCAACCAAAACCAAGAGAAAGAGATCGTTATGGAACAAGAAATACATATAACACTTCGATTCAATCTTGCAACCGGTAAGGTGGGTCTTAATGAAATCGTCTATAAACTGAAAGAACTCCAAGATCCTCTGCTGCTCAAGATATTGGAGGAAATTTTAAGGGGTTATGATGATCTCATATCCGAACGCCTAAGCCAAACAGATAAGTACCCCAGCAAAGCCAGGAAGGGCCTGGGGCGGCATTTGCGGAGGGGGGATCCACAAGAGCGATTTTGTCGTGGCCGTAAGATACGGAAACGAGGTTATCGGAAAAATAACCGCCGCTTTTCCACAGTATTTGGCAAATTGGATTTGCGGTTAAGAGTAGCCCAGTGTTGCAATTGTGGTGCATATTATTCTCCCCTATTAAGCGCATTGAAAGTAGGCCGGTATGCCCGGAGAGAGATGAATTTTGAGCATGAAGTGATTGAAGCCGTCATT
>JAHYJK010000305.1 GCA_019429225.1 Anaerolineaceae bacterium | reverse complement strand
ACTGATTGGACGCTGATCAATGCAATCTGATCTTTCTGGACGGACAATTTTTCCGCCATTGCCGTCATAGCCTGATCAGCAACATCCTGGAAATTAGCAGGTAAATCAGCGGGAGAAATGGGTGTCATATCAATCGGCTCTTTTCCTACCGGAACGATGGGGGTTAATTGCTCAAATTTTTCCGGTAATTCTCTGGTAGCAACTTCGCGGGTGGGGTTAACGGGAATCTCAGTGTCCTGTGGGGGAATTGTTGCTGCAGGAGCAGGGTCCTGGTAGGTAGTGCAGGCTGCAAAAACAATGGATACCAGAGAGAACATCAGTACAATTTTAGGTAAAATTTTCGTTTTCATACTATTAAGACGTCCAAACCCCTCTATTTTGTTCCCATAATTCGCGAGATCATTAATAATTAACCTGTAATCCAATTAAAATCTGAAAACCTATATCAGGACGGGTCACTCAACCCTCAACCCTCAACCCTCAATACTCAATACTAACCCCTAATCCCTAACACCTAATCCCTACCCCCACGCTTCCTTCAACCTCTCATAACTCACCTGCAAATCTTCCGGCAGCACCCGGGTGTTGGATGTCACCGACATAAAATTGCTATCCCCACGCCAGCGCGGCACGATGTGAAAATGAAAATGGGGGGCAATCCCGGCACCAGCATCTTCGCCGATGTTGGCGCCCAGGTTGAAGGCATGCGGGTTGTAAACTTTCCGCAATACTTTTGTGGCTGTATTGATCAACTCCATTATCTCGGCGCGGGTTTCAGCAGTCAGATCTTCGTAGGATGGCTGGTGATCGTAGGGCAGCACCATCAGGTGTCCGCTGGTGTAGGGGAAGCGGTTGAGCATCACAAAGGCATTCTTGCCACGATGCAAAATCAGATAATCCGCATCCTGTGTTTGTTCTACGGCATAACAGAACACACATTGAGGTTTTTCCGCCTTATTATTGATGTAATGCATACGCCATGGAGACCAAAGATGATCCATTCCTTACCTGCCATTGTAGATTAATTTGATTGTAGCAGAAAATTATTAAGCGAATGGAATAAATTAAAAAAATCATTGGGCCACACAAAAGTTCCACAAAATTTGTGTGACAGGCAGGCATGATTTTTGATTGACACAGGACAACATGTTCGGTATTCTTAATTCGATGGCAGAGCAAATGAGTTTATTTGGACCCAGGGTATTAACCGTCAGCGGTATGACGCAGTATCTGCGCGTCTTATTGGAGAGCGACGATATTTTACGGGATGTGTGGGTGGCTGGTGAGATTTCAACGCTCTCCAAGCCCAGTTCCGGACATGTTTATTTCAATCTGAAGGACAGTTCCGCAACCCTGAAATGTGTGATCTGGAAGCAAAATGCGATGCGTTTGCGAACAAGCCTGCAAACGGGTATGGCCGTGGAAGTACATGGTTCTGTGAGCGTTTATGAAGCCGGTGGACAGTACCAGCTGTACGTGGATGCGCTGCGCATGGCCGGCGAAGGGCTGCTCTTCCAGGAATTCATGCGCCTGAAAGCCCTGCTGGAAGCGGAGGGATTGTTTGATCCGGAGCGGAAACGAGACATTCCAGCTTTTCCCAAAAAGATCGGGATTGTGACCTCCCCTACCGGAGCCGCATTGCAGGATATGCTCAACACATTACGTGGCCGATTTCCCCTTGTGGAAGTGATTCTGGCGCCCACCATGGTGCAGGGCGAAGATGCGCCACCGAAAATCGTTCAGGCCATCCGGGATCTGAATCAGCTGTTGGATGTGGATGTCATTCTCGTCGCACGCGGTGGGGGTTCCATGGAGGATCTGTGGGCTTTCAACGATGAACGCGTGGTGCGAGCCATCGCGTCTTCGAGAATCCCGGTGGTGACCGGTATTGGTCATGAGACCGACACCACCCTTTCAGATTATGCTGCTGATTTGCGGGCACCTACCCCGACCGGGGCGGCTGTATTGGTGACACCGAATAAAGCTGATTTGTTAATTGATCTGGCGGGGTTGCAGGCTGAATTGGATGATGTTTTTAATCGAAAATCCAGGCAATATCACCAGAATCTATCATCCATGCAATCTCAGCTCAACTTTCTCTCTCCGATCAACCGTATACGCAACAATCAACAACGCCTGGATGAAGTCATCATGCGATTGGAACGCGGTTTTGATCACAGGATCAGTCTGTACCAATCGCGTCTGACAGGTCTGGATGCCCGTTTGAAGACTTTGAATCCATTTCAGGTGTTGCATCGCGGGTATGCGATTGTCAGTGATGAAAACGGAAAAATTGTCAGTTCTGTAACTGAGGTGGTGGTTGGCAATCAGGTGGCTGTTCGATTAATGGATGGCATCCTGGAAACTGAAGTTAAACAAATTCATCAGGATAATCAATAATCGGTTAAAATTATCAACCATCCAGAATAATTTTGAGTGAATGGAGTAAATAATGGAAAAATCTTCGGTTGCTGAATTAAGTTATGAACAGGCATTTGCCGAATTAGAACAGATTGTCAACCGCCTGGAATCGGAGACACTCAATCTGGATGAGGCATTGACTTTATACGAACTTGGTCAGGCTTTGTCTGCCCATTGTGCAACTTTATTAGAGACAGCCGAATTACGGGTACAAAAATTACGATTGGAGAATCAGCTCCCTGAAGACGAGCAAGAGGATTAATGGGTGAAGAGTTATTACGAAATCAGGTATTGTTTGCCGGTCTGATCAGCTGGTTTTTTGGCCAGTTTCTGAAAGTACCGATGGAATATTTACTCAACCGCCGCATCAATTGGGGATTGTGGTTCAGTAGCGGGGGCATGCCGAGTACCCATTCCTCATTAATGGTAACAGTAACACTATCAACCGGGTTGAATTATGGCTTTGATTCGGCCCTTTTCGCGGTAGCATTTGCTATCTCCATGATTGTGGTATATGATGCCTCAGGAGTGCGCCGGCAAGCCGGCATCCATGCCCAGAAGATCAATCAATTATTTGAAGAATTTCTGCATGGTGAACCGATTGAAATTGAGAAGCTGAAAGAGGTCTTGGGGCATACACCCTTGCAGGTGGTGGGGGGTGTTCTGCTGGGTACTGCGGTGGCGCTGACAGTCTGGTATATCTGGTAATGAAAAATTCAGGAATTTTTTGGACATTACGGACTGATGAAATCGTATGTCGGATTGCCCAATCCCGAACCCAGGTTGGCGATTTCCACACTGGGGGTCGACAAAGTGCCCATTCTGAGCTGGTAATTTGTGCCGGATTGATAAATAAACACAAACTGATCAGAGGTGATCCAGGAAAAATTATTCGCAGGGTTTGCATCCAGAGCAATCACTCCTGGTATGCCGACCTGTCCGATAAAGGTTTCGCGAGGGTTCCAATTGATGAAATAAAAATGACTGGAATCAGGCGCCCAACTGCCAAAACCCAACGACCCCGTGGTGAATTCAACTGAGGCTGAACCAGACAGATCCGTGAATTTCAAGGAATACAGGTTATCTGCTGGGTCACCGATTTGTTCTTTATAGACGAAGTGGTTCACATCCGGGGCAAGAATGGCATTATCCAAAGGGGCAACCATGACGGAAGTGAGCAAGGTCGCCAGGGAACCATCGGTGGGTAGATGGTAAATGTTTACCGGGGCAGTAGGATCTCCTAACGGGTCCTGGGGTGGAATGCTGACTCGCAGGTAGCTGCTATCTGGTGACCATACAGGGAGGGCATGGTAGGCATATTCACTATAGGTATACA
>JAHYJK010000304.1 GCA_019429225.1 Anaerolineaceae bacterium | reverse complement strand
CAATGTCAAACGGAGCCCCGACCACCTCACGGGTGTAGTACTCATCGGTTACGGACCGGGTATATTCAAAATCCAGGAACCAGAGATTTTCCCCATCCTTTGCCTGGCGGGCCGTCTTTGAGGTCAAAACAACGGGAATGAGGTTCTGACCCTGGACTTCATAGATTTCACCCGAAAGGCAGAAATCCCGGATCCAGTCCATTTGCTCTCGTGTCAGCCATCCGGTACTGGCTGAATACGTTTTTTCTTCCGCTACCCCGGTCTGGATCAGGCGGTGATCCTGATCAGTCATCTCAAGCCCTGGAATCCGGATGGCGGTTGAGCGTTCGTATTCGAAAATCGGAGAGAACTTACCAGAAGTTCGAAGGGTATCCCATCCCCCGATGGAGTTTCGAAACAGAAAATATCGGACAAACGGGATTTCATCCTGGTTGACGTAAAACCTTCGGATTTCACTGATCCGGTTGACCTGGTCATCCTCGATCCAGACCTCGTAGTAATCAATGAATTCTGTGTCCCATCCATCTAATTGCAAGACGCTCAGACTGCAAATGAATTCATACACGCCCATCTTGACCGGGGTTTCTATCAGGCATTTGGGCACCGGGTTGGTTGATATTCCTCCTACAAAGTAGGTCTCAACCCGCATTACGATAAAGGGATATTCATCCCGGACCAGATAAAACAGTTTCTCAACCTGGTACCGGTCAACGGTTTTGACTTTGGGTTGCCAGGTCAGGAAATACTGGTTATAGCAGAGCTTTGACCAGAAGTCGGATCCCTCACGCCGGTATCTTCCCTCCTGAACAGTAGACAGTGCACCATTCAAGACATAAAAAGGCCCGGCGGTATTAATCTTTCGGGGAATGGGCGGGGTTCCATACTGCTCAAAATAGCGGACATAGTATTCCCGGCAGGATTCTGGATGAATAATCCCAAGGTTATCTGCCGCTTCAGGGAAGGAAAAGGTAGTGGAAGGGCTATCAGAAAAGAAATCGTGCAAGTCAAAGGTAACGGATCCGGCTACGTCAACCGGAAGATATTCCTCACCTAAAATTTGGGAGTTTTCCGCGGCTCCAAGAACAACCTGCACTCCCACTTTGAAGAAAGGCCGGAGTATAGAATCGCTTCCTGCGATTGAGCTAAACCATATTCCATCAATCCCTGTGGCTTCATGTCTCAAAGAATATTCGTTGCCGGTTTGTCGGGCTGTGAATGTGACAGATCCTCCAAGACTACTGACCGAGTAATACCGATTGATTAAGTAATTGGAGGCCATCTCCCGGGCAACCAGCTCCGTCCATTTGCTGAGCAAGGGTTCAATCGCGCCGCTGGATAATTCAAAACCTGAATCATCCGGCTCATCACGGAATACAAGGCTCACTGAATCAATCCCCCAGGAAATTGTCAATGCTTCTCCATCTCGCCCAGTAGAACCAAACACCAAAGTCAATGAAGCCGGAACACCAACGGATTCAATGGAGCTATCCGACAAAAACCGGAAATGGACCGGATCGCCGGACAATGAGACTATCGGCGTTTGGTGATTGAATTCTAGCATTTCTGACTTTGATTAGTCCGCAAAGAAAAGGTCTCAGAAGCACTACTAAAGGACAATTAGCACTGGAATGTCATGAAGCCTATAATCCTTCCTTCAATTATCAAGCAACCGAGATTTGACTCATACAATACTATGTTTATTTCATCCAGAAAACCACTACATTCATACAATTGTTTAATCACCGCATATTTGACAATCCATATAATGCACCAATCAAGGAAAATTGTTTTACCTTTATGATGAATTGAAATCAAGACATTAACGTCGATGGCGAATATGAACCTTTCCAATAAGAGATCTTTCGTTCTTACATTTCTGATGCTGATGAACCTTGCAGTATTTTCACAAGTAGTTGAAGTGAAAATAGATCTGAATAAACCGTACGTGAAAGCTTCCGATCTTTTTAGTGAAATCAGATATACAAAGCTTGAGACCACTAGGGAATGCCTTTTGCGATACCCTGCAGGATTAGAGAAAATTGGTGAAAACCTTGTTATTCAGGATATGAAAATACTTGTATTTTCTTCTGATGGACAGTTCCGTAATGGCTTTGGCAGCAGCGGAAAAGGCCCTGGGGAGTACATTGCAGTAAATGATTTTTGGATTGATAAGCGTGAGAAGCATGTTGAGATACTAACAGGTACATCTATAATACGTTACAATTATTCCGGAGCCTATATCGAAACAATCCCAGCTTTTTCGGCATCCAGTTTCGGAAAAACGGTTGATGGCAATTATCTCTTTTTCAACAACTATTTACCTGTACTGCCAAGTCACGAATCGATTAGACGCGCTGATCAAATATTAATCTTGGCAAATCCAAAAGGTAAAATGATTAGAGAACTATCTGATCAAATAGATCATATAGGCAAGTTTCCTGGTGGTGGAACACCTACAAGTATTGGCCATTACAATGGGACACTAAATATTGTTGTCAATCGGAGTTCAGATGTATATGAATTGAGAGACAAAACGCTTACTAAGAAATTCCACTTCGTGTTTATTCCTAATAACTTACCGAATAGTCTGCCAAAAAATCACAACGACTTCGATGAGGAGGATTACACTAGTTTTCGTAAGAAGAATTTTATTGAGATTAAGGCATACAGAGAATCTGAGACAATTGCAACATTTTGGTTTATAAACAAGGTGGGATTGATGTACTGTATATTTGATAAAAGATCAAACCATGCCAACCTATTTCCACGTGATAAATTTACAAATGACATTAATCAACTTCCATTTGGGCACATACTCCACATTGATAGCAAGTCGGTTACTACTTATTTACAAATGTCAGATTTCATGGACAATATGGAAAAAATCCTATCTGATTCAAACTCAGAGTATCGAGACCAATTTATAAATTCACATCAAACTCTAGTTGATATTTATCAAAACTCGAAACGTGATGATAATCCAATAATCGCTACTTATATTTTAAAATAGCAAAAGCATTGAATAAAAACTACGTTATCGTGATACTAACATTAATAGGTGTCTTGCTGGGTGCCTTTGATGTAATGTTAATAAAGGAAAACAAAAAGGCAGAAGAGACTCAGGATGATCTAAAAGAAAAAATATGTCAACTGGATTTTGAGATTACACGGCATCAATTAATGTTCGATTTATTAAGAGCCGAAACCAATTTTAGCAATTACTTTTCAAGTAAGGTTACCAAACGAGAGATTGCATTAACATCAAGCAATGAATCCATTTATGTGTTGTGGCTACCTGACCCAGGATGTGAATTATGTTGGGAAAAGATGATGAATGAAACTATTGCCGGAGAAATTCGGAAATTCGCAAATCTTTGGGTATTGTCTGATAATCCAAATTTAAATGATCTTAAGTTCTTTATGAGGAAGTTTGACTTTGAAGATTTATTCCCCGTCATCCAAACCGAAATAAATATTGTTGATGGCCGAACTACAATCCCCATGATTATTTTGCTTAACCAAGAACTGGAAATTCTAGATGGAATTCAAATTGACTTAGAAAATCAACAATACCTTTTGCTTTGGCTTGAGAACCAGGGCATATAATCAATATTCACAATTAAAACCACATGACCAACTTGAGAAAAAAAATGTTACCTATCATGATCGGAATAGCTGCAATAGGCGGTATTATTCTGTTAAATTCATTTCTGCTTCATCCTTCACCGGTTCCGGCAGATGAAAACTATCGAGAGAGGCAATTGAAGCAGTGACCTCCACTATGTCCTGAAGGCTATGAGAGGTATTATTGCTGGAAAGTCAGTTATTAT
>JAHYJK010000303.1 GCA_019429225.1 Anaerolineaceae bacterium | reverse complement strand
CGATCTTTCAGGATCTGCATGTCTGGTTTGAGCTTAGAAAGTTTGGTTTTGGTCATGCCGGTTACGTACGCGCTGTCGATAACGTCAGTTTTGATCTTAAACGCAAGGAAACGATTGCTCTGGTGGGTGAAAGTGGCTGTGGTAAGTCCAGCCTGATGAAAACAATCCTTGGCATTAATATTCCTTCCAAGGGTGATGTTCTGTATGAAGGCAAACCGATGACCGGTTTCTCCCGAAAAGAACTGAACTGGTATCGTTCCAAGGTGGGTTATGTGCAACAGGATCCCTATGGCGCGCTGGCCCCCTTCATGAATATCAAAACCATCATGGAAGAACCTTTGATCATTCATGGCGTCAAAGATAAACAAGAGCGTTTAGAGCGCATTCATAAAGCCTTCGAAGAAGTAAAATTAACCCCGGTGGATGAATTTCTGCCAAAATTTCCACATATGCTCAGTGGTGGTCAACAACAACGTGTGGTCATCGCGCGTGCCATGATTTTGAATCCAACCCTGCTGGTGGCGGATGAACCCGTTTCCATGCTGGATGCTTCCGTGCGTGTCGAAATATTGAAATTGTTGCGTGGATTGCAGGAAGCGCATGATCTGGCGGTGATCTATATCACGCATGACCTTTCGACGGTCCGATATTTCTCGGAACGTATCTTTGTGATGTATGCTGGCAAAGTGATCGAAAAAGCGAACGTTGACGAGTTAGTCATGAATGCCCAGCATCCATACACGCATGCCTTGTTGGCTGCGACTTCTGATCCGGATGCCAAGAATGTGGATGAGTACCAGGATGTTCCTCCTGGCGAACCCCCCAGTCTGGTGAAACCGCCAGCGGGTTGCCGTTTCCATCCACGTTGTTCCAGGATGATTGCGGGTGTTTGTGATGTAAAAGAACCCCCGGAATTTGAACAAGTCAAAGATCACTTTGTGCATTGCTGGTTGTACGAATGAAATATATCACGCCTGGACGGTTAATGTTTTTAGGTTTCCTATGCGTATTGATGGGTGTTGTGTTCCCATTTTTAATGGTCATGCAGGTATTAGAGTCAACTTTATTTCTTAATTTTTTCTCTTTTATCATCTCACTCATCGGTATTATCATCGGCGTCATTGGATCTGCTTACTACGTCCGCATTAATCGTCGGGATCGGTGATAATTCAACCCCCTAGAAAAAAAACATTCCAGTGCAGACCTGGAATGTTTTTTGATTCAAGGCTGCTTCTGCTATAATATCTGTATTAATTTCACTGATCAAAATCCTCATTTAATCAACTTCCAAAAGACTGGAAGGAGTGTAAAAAATGGCAAATAGAAAAGTATTAATCATTGATGATTCATTTGATATAACCAGGGTTTTAAAATCCGCAATCTTTACGCTTGATCCTGATATTGATGTGATGGTCACACCTTCTGCAGAAGAAGCTATGCTGGAAATATCAAGAGAAAAACTGGATTTGATCATCACGGATATTCGCCTGCCTGGCATTTCAGGTTTGGAATTGTTAAGAAAAATTCGCGACCGGCATCCCAACGTAAAAATTGTCATGATGTCCGGGCTCACTGATCAGGATATTGAAGAGAAAGCGCGTGACGCTGGTGCGAATATTTTCCTGCAAAAGCCCATTGAAATGCCATTGTTTCTGAATACAATCAGCTTGATACTGGAATTGGGGTCTTCAGGTGAAAACGCAGAAGTACCCATGATGCCTGAATTCGAATTGTTGAATGAAAATAATTATGAAAAAAGCCTGGCTGAATCCTTGGCTTCCTTACGAAAAGAAGTAAATGCCAGCCATGTCTGGTTGCTAAGTGAATATGGCCGGCTGGTAGCCCAATCCGGTGAGAGCACTCTTGCTGATTTCGAATCGCGCTGGGCGCCATTGATTATGCCGATTATGTCGGCATCGGACACATTCATGCAAAATATCGAAGGCAAACGACCAGACCAGGCTGTTCTCAGTTTTGGCATCAAGGATTACAACCTGTTTATGTCTCCTGTGGGCGATTATGCGTTGGTTTTGCGGGTACCTGCGGGGAGGGGCACACAACGCATTCCATTGGTGGTCGATAGCATGCTGGAATATCAGGGCGAAATCATGCAAATATTGAACCGTATGGGCGTGCTGCCAATCAATCAAAGCGTGATGATGCCGGTGGAAGAAAACCTTAATTTCGTCCGTGAAGTCGATGGGGAAGACGAAGATGATGTTTTCAAAGCCTTGTTAGAGGCCAAAACCGAGATGCCCGGAGTGGATAAATTCTGGGATGAAGCGGATATTGCCAGGGCGTATGACCTGGATAATCCTGAGATTCTGACATTCGATCAGGCTGCCAAACTGGGTCTGGCACCTGAGAATGATGAAGAAGAATAGTTTGCTGGTAGAATCCTTAAACCTGTGTTAGAATCGTTTCTTGCTTGAGAGCACTGGGGCGTGGTGCAATGGCAGCACACCAGACTTTGGATCTGTGGATCCTGGTTCGAGCCCGGGCGCCCCAGCCTAATTTTTTTGAAAGAAAGCAATGCGCTCTAAAAGAAAAAAACCTAAAAGTACCATTCTTGACTCACTTGAGCTTTCTATCTCATGCGTGCATGTGATACGAGGCTCTTTTGATTTAAATCCGAGTTCCTTTTTGGGGAAAATTCCATTCATTGTCGATCATGGGAGACGTGGGGAATGAAATTAGCATCGATTGTCCTGGCAGCTGGTAAAGGCACGCGCATGAAATCCAATCTTCCCAAGGTTTTGCACCAGGTATGTGGAAAACCGATGGTTCATTATGCCATTAACGCAGCTAAAATGAGTGGCGCAGAAAAAACAGTGCTGGTCATTGGCCATGGCGCAGAAGAAGTCCAAAAATGTCTGGGAGATGGCGTGGTGTATGCCCTCCAGAATGAACAATTAGGGACTGGGCATGCCGTTCAATCCGCTTTACCTGCCATTTCAGAGGATTATGACACGATTTTGGTGACCTATGGCGATATGCCATTATTAACCGAAGGAACGCTGCAAAAATTATTGCAAACGCAGGCGAAAAACAACGGACCCCTGTCAATGGTCACTATGATTTCGGAAGACCCCAGGGGGTTTGGTCGCATCATGCGGGGGATGGATGGATCGGTCGTTGCCATTGTGGAAGAAGTCCAATGCACCCCGGAACAATTATCCATCCAGGAATTGAATGTAGGCGCTTATTGTTTTGATGCAAAATGGCTCTGGCAGGCGTTAAAACGCTTACCGCTCTCCCCCAAAGGGGAATACTATCTGACGGATGTAATTGGCATTGCCGTGCAGGATGGTTTGCGGGTGGATGCATTGACCGTAACCGATAACCAGGAAGCATTGGGGATTAATACCCGTGTGCACCTGGCGGAAGCAGAAACCGTGATGCGTCAACGAATATTGGAAAATTTGATGCTGGAAGGCGTGACCGTGATAGACCCTGCCAGCACGTATGTGGAAGCAAGCGTCAAAATCGGGATGGATACTATCCTGCAACCAAACACGTTTCTCCGTGGAAATACGGTTATTGGTGAGAATTGCGTGATTGGTCCCAATACGATCATCACCGATTGCCAGGTTGGTAATAGTTGTGTGATCCTGGCAGTGGTGATGGAGAAAGCGATTGTGGAAGATGGCGTCGACATGGGGCCTTTCGCCCGTCTACGCAAAGGGGCGCATCTGGGTCCTGGTGTGCACATGGGCAATTTTGGCGAGGTCAAGGATTCCTATCTGGGTGAAGGAACGAAAATGGGACATTTTTCATACATTGGAAATGCAACCATTGGCAAAGATGTGAATATCGGCGCAGGAACAATCACCTGTAATTA
>JAHYJK010000302.1 GCA_019429225.1 Anaerolineaceae bacterium | reverse complement strand
TGCAATGTATGAATCTGATGATGGGTTGGGATGAAATGACCGGCCTGGAATTCCCGGGCTTGCATCCAGTTTAGTGGAGGAATGATGAGCGAAATCATGGTACTTAAATTCGGGGGAACAGAAGGGGTCAACTTCGACCTGCTTTGCCAGGAAGTGGCAGCCTTGGTCAAATCCGGTCAGCAAGTTGTCGTTGTGCATGGTGGTTCCAACGATGCCAATCTGTTGGGAGAAGCATTGAACTACCCGCCAAAATTCCTGACCAGCCCGGATGGATTCACTTCGCGTTACACGGATGCTAAAACTCTGGAAATCTTCTCCATGGCTGTGAATGGCAAGGTCAATACCTTTTTGGTGTCAAAATTCCAGCAAGCCGGGGTGAATGCCTTTGGACTGAGTGGCCTGGACGGGCGTATGCTTGCAGCTCAACGCAAGAAAGCGCTCCAGAGTGTTGAAAATGGGAAACGAAAAATCATCCGTGATGATTACAGCGGCAAAATCGAGCAGGTGAATGCGTCGATTTTGACCTGGTTACTCGACAACAACATGCTGCCAGTAATTGCGCCGATCGCTGCCTCTGAATTAGGTGAAGGACTGAATGTGGACGCAGACCGGGTAGCTGCCATGGTAGCTGTTGCATTAAAAGCTCAAAAATTAATGTTATTCACCGCTGTCAAAGGCCTCTATAAAAACTTCCCGGACGAAGATTCCTGGATTGCCAAATTAAAATCGAATGAACTGGATACAGCCCTACAATATGCAGAGGGAAGAATGAAAAAGAAGGTGCTCAGTGCAAAAGAGGCGTTGGATGGTGGCGTGAAACAGGTAGCGATTGCAGACGGCCGGGTTGAAAAACCTATTGCCAATGCACTGGCAGGTCATGCAACCTGGATAGGAGACGTATGATGGATTGGATAGCAATAGAAGATCAATACAGTACAGGCGTTTACGCCAAACGTAGCATTTCCATCAGTCATGGCAGTGGTGCCACCCTGACCGATAACGAAGGAAAAACCTATATCGATTGTACCGCCGGGATCGGAACGGCCAACATTGGGCATGCCAATCCACGCTGGGTGAAGGCTCTGGCCGAACAAGCTGCTAAAGTGGTCAGTTGCCCGGAAATGTTTCCCAACCAACAACGAGCACAATATATGCAGGAATTGATTACAGCTGCCCCGCAGAACCTGACAGAGGTTTTCTTCTGCAACTCCGGTACAGAAGCCATTGAAGGTGCAATCAAGTTTGCCCGCGCAGCCAGTGGACACAGTGAGATCGTTGCTGCCAAACGTGGCTTCCACGGCAGGACCATGGGTGCTCTCTCCGCTACCTGGAATAAAAAATACCGGGAGCCCTTTGAGCCGTTGGTCCCTGGATACAGCCATATCACCTATAACGATATCAGCGGTCTGGAGGCAATCACTGAGTCCTCCGCGGCCATCATTTTGGAATTGGTTCAGGGCGAAAGTGGCGTCTACCCGATTGACCCTGCATTCTTACAGGCAGTCAGGGAAAAATGCGATCAGACCGGTGCATACCTGATCATCGATGAAGTACAGACCGGCTTTGGCCGCACCGGGAAATTGTTCGCCACACAGCATTACCCTGTAAAAACGGATTTTCTATGCCTGGCAAAGTCGATTGCAGGTGGTTTCCCGATGGGTGCGATCCTGATCGATGAAAAGTTTGGCAAATTTAGCCCCAGCATACACGGTAGCACCTTTGGTGGTAACCCGCTGGCCTGTGCAGTCGCCAGTGAAACACTGAAGATCATTCAGGAAGAAAAACTGGCTGAAAACGCTGCCACTTTGGGGCAGGAATTCATGCAGGCACTGGCTGCCATTGACTCTCCACTGATCCGCGAAGTGCGTGGGCAGGGGTTGATGGTGGGTGTGGAACTGAAACAAAAGGTTGCCCCCTATCTCAAGCAACTGACTGATCTGGGTGTGTTAGCCCTACCTGCCGGTATGACCGTATTACGCTTCTTACCCCCGCTGGTGATCACCCGCGAGCAATTGCAAAAGGTCGTGGAAGCTGTACGCACTGTCCTCACGGTGGAGTAAATGATGGCAGAAGTACCGGAAACACTTTTGCGATTGGTGCAACGCTTTAGCCCATCCGGGCAGGAAGGGCAAGCCGTGCAATGGCTGGTGCAGCGTATGCGTACGCTTCAGTTTGAGCAGTGCTTTGCTGATGCTGCCGGGAATGCAGTCGGCATCAAAGGGTCTGGCCTCAACCAGATTGTGCTGTTAGGGCATATCGATACAGTAAAAGGTGAAATACCAGTCAGGGTCGAGGATGATACATTGTATGGCAGAGGCAGCGTGGATGCCAAAGGACCGTTAGCCAGCTTTGTGGATGCTGTGGCAGCCATCACGGTTGCCCCAAATTGGCAGGTGGTGGTCATCGGTGCGGTCGATGAGGAAGGGGAATCCAAAGGCGCTAAAGCGATCATTGATCAATACCAACCGCAATTTGCCATCATTGGCGAACCCAGCCAATGGAACCGGGTGACGTTAGGATATAAAGGCTCACAACCGGCTGTGCTGACCTGCAAAAAATCACTGGTGCATTCCTCCCAGGGGGGCAACGCGAATGATGTTTTACTGAGTGCCTGGCAGAGTTTGTTACAAAACGTGAAGGCATTCAATCAAGATAAAACCATGTTTGAACAAATCATTCCAACCGTTCTGAACATGACAAGCGAATCGAATGGGTTTGAGATGGAAGGAAAGCTTGCGGTTGGGACACGATTGCCAATTTCTATCTCACCACAAGTCTGGCTGCAAGAATGGTTGGGCGAGTTAAAGGGGGTTGAAATTAACCAAATATCCTCGGGAATTCCCGCTTATCAAGCAGATAAAAACTCAGTCTTAACCCGAGCATTTCTGGGTGCCATTCGCCAGGCCGGAGGGAAGCCCGGATTTGTTAATAAAAGCGGTACCTCCGATATTAACCTGGTTGCACCAGGCTGGGGTTGCCCGGCAGTAGCGTTTGGCCCCGGTGACTCTAATCTGGATCATACGCCCAATGAGCATATTTCTATTGCGGATTATGAGAAAGCAGTTCTGGTTTTGGTATCAGTTTTGAAGAATCTGGGCATATCATCCTGAATAACACATTCCAGATTCATCAATAAATAATATTCACAAGCTAAACCAAAAAAGCCCCTGCATGACAAGATCATGCAGGGGCTTATATAATTTTTCTACTCGTCGGTAGCTTCTACCACCACCGGTGTTAATGGATGCGTCAGACGCTTGAAGGTCAACGCCCAGACAGATCCGATATAAGCATACATAATGCCGCTGACCAGGATCATGACCGGTAAATACAGTATGAATCCGGCTCCACTGATGATGGCACCCACCCCAATGACCGCATCGGTTTGGAAGAAGATCGAGATCAGGAATGGAATCAAAATCAGGAAGATCGGGATAACCAGGACAAACATCACGGCAATTTCGCCAATGGAGGTCGCCAGACCCACCACAACCTGTGGCCATGGTTTTTCGACCAGTAATTTCCAGGCGCGTTCAATCGCGGCAAAAACACCCAGATCTTCCCCAACGATAGCCACAATTGTCTGCTCAATCAAAATCTTGACAGCAAAGGCAACCACGATCAAGAGCGGAATCAGGAACAGGAGACCAAATCCGAGAGTGAAGATAACTACCAGCAACAGTGGAATTGCAACCAGACCACCAATTGCTATGGAAGCAGCGAATAACAACAGGAAGAATAGAAATACCCGCCAGAAATATGGTTTGCTTTCATTGAATATTCGAGAGAAATTTAACTTTTCTTCACCATCATCTGCCAGCCAGGCACCACGTGCCACACCCACACGTCCCAACACACCCAGGAATA
>JAHYJK010000301.1 GCA_019429225.1 Anaerolineaceae bacterium | reverse complement strand
AATGGGGTATCCGCTCCCGAGAAGATGCTATCAAGTATGCTAAAGAACACAAGGTGCCGGTAACTGCCACGGAAAAGTCAATTTACAGCCGTGATCGTAATTTGTGGCATCTTTCCCATGAAGGCGGTTTATTGGAAGATCCCTGGAAGGAACCACAGGAAGGCATGTTTTTATTGTCTGCCTCGCCGGAAAATGCGCCTGAATCCCCTGCCTATGTTGATATTACATTCGAATCAGGCACACCGGTAGCCGTCAATGGTGAACAGTACAGCCCGGCTCAGTTATTAATGAAATTAAACGCCTTGGGAGGTGCACATGGTATTGGTAGAGTGGATCTGGTGGAAGGCCGTCTGGTGGGCATGAAATCCCATGGCGTCTATGAAACGCCTGGCGGCACTATTTTGTATGCAGCCCATCGTGAATTGGAGTCGCTGGTTTTGGACCGACAAACCATCCAATATAAAGATCAGGTGGCTTTGAAATACGCAGAACTGGTTTATGACGGCATGTGGTTCTCTCCATTAAGAGAGTCTTTGGAAGCCTTTGTGGATGCTACCCAGGGACCCGTAACCGGAGAGGTAAAGCTCAAATTATACAAGGGCAGCATTATCCCTGTTGGCAGAAAGAGCAAGTTCAGCCTTTATCGTGAAGATTTCGCAACATTTGGACAGGAAGATGTTTATGATCAATCCGATGCCCAGGGTTTTATTCATTTATTCGGACTTCCATTAAAGGTCAGGGCAATGAATGGTTTGCCTGTTTCCGGCGTAAAAATGGCAAAACCTGATTATTCACGCTTCAAACGGGATTAGGAGGTAGATCATGAGTCTTTGGGGAGGTCGTTTTCAAGGAACAAGCGATGCGGATGCCTGGAAGTTAAATGCTTCCATCGATATTGATCAACGTCTGGCCAAACAGGATGTCACTGGCAGCATCGTCTGGTCACAGCAATTGCATAAGATTGGCATTCTGAACAATTCTGAATACCAGGACATTCATGACGGTTTGATTCAAATCCTGAATGAATTTGAACAATTAACCTTCCAAATTCATCCGTCAGATGAGGACATTCACTCGGCTGTAGAACGCCGATTATATGAAATCATCGGTAAAACAGCCGGCAAATTACACACCGGTCGCAGCCGCAATGACCAGGTATCGACAGACTTTCGTCTATGGTTGCTCGAAGCAATTCCAACATTGATCCATGCGATCCGCCAATTTCAAACACAGTTGGTCGAACGGGCAGAACAGGATATCGATGTGGTCATGCCATCTTATACCCATTTACAAAGGGCTCAGCCAGTCTTGTTGAGTCACTGGTGGTTATCATTTTTCTGGCCTTTGGAACGAGATATCCAGCGACTAACTTTCACATTCAAGGAATGTGGAATCATGCCCCTGGGAAGTGGCGCGGCAGCAGGAACCAGTTTTGCTGTAGACCGCCATGAACTCGCCGACCAGCTTGGGTTTATTGGGATCAGCCAGAACAGCATGGATGCGGTTTCAGATCGCGATTTTGCCGCCCAGTTCTTGTTTGATTCAGCCTTGTGTGGCATCCATTTATCAAAATTGGCAGAACAGGTGGTGTTGTTTTCAACGACCGAGTTTGGTTTTTTTGCCCTGGATGATGCTTTTGCAACCGGGTCAAGCCTGATGCCGCAGAAGAAAAACCCGGACGTGTTTGAATTAACCCGTGGAAAAGCCGGCAACCTCTTAGGGTTATTGACCGGGTTAATGTCCACTTTGAAAGGATTGCCATCTACCTACGATAAAGATTTGCAGGAAGATAAACAGGCTGTTTTTCAAGCATATGATATTCTGATGGCAGTACTTCCGGTGCTATCAAAAGCAATTCCCTCGCTCAGGATTTTCCCTGAAAAGCTGCGGGCTGCCATTGATCCTTCTGTATTCGCAACCGATCTGGCAGATTTATTGGTGAAAGCCGGTATCCCATTTCGGGAAGCACATGCGCTGGTGGGTAAGGCAGTAAAAATATCGCTCGAATCAGGCAGGGGTATTCACCAATTGACGAGTGCAGAATGGGAAAAATTGATCCCGGGGCTCGAAATAGATTTTTCAAAAGTCTTTTCACCTGAGGTGAGTATCGCCACGCGTTGCGTGGTTGGTGGTACCGCCCCCCAGGTTGTTGTGGAACAAATAAGCACCGCGCGCAGGTGTTTGCAAACTCATTAAATTAAATTTATTGGAGGTAAAAAATGAAATCTGTTATTTGTTTAGAATGTGAAGCTGAAATCAGCCTGGATGCAGGCGTAGAAAAAAATGAAATTATTGTTTGTCCAGATTGTGGTGTTGATTTGGAAATTGTCTCCCTGGATCCTCTTACGGTGGACTTAGCCCCGATGGAAGAAGAAGATTGGGGCGAATAAAATGAGCAAACGCCTGCGCATTGGTGTTTTATTCTCCCGGGTTCGCGTAGAAGAAAAGTGGATCTTCGCCGCCCTGGAACAACGTGGCGTTGATTACGAGCGCCTGGATGATCGCAAGGTCTTTTTTGACCTGGATCACCCTGATGAGTGGAGGACATATGATGCCATCCTCGAACGGAGCATCAGTTATGCAAGTGGCCTGAATATTCTGCGGGTTTTGAATGCCTGGGGAATCCCGACGGTCAACACAGCCCGGGTTGCCGAAGCCTGTGGTGATAAACTGGCAACCAGCGCTGCACTGGCGAAATATTCATTACCGCAACCGCGCAATCTGGTTGCTTTTTCAACAGAAGCAGCACTGGAAGCCATTGAGACCATCGGTTATCCGGTCGTGATTAAGCCAACTGTTGGTTCGTGGGGACGCCTGCTGGCAAAAATCAATGATCGCGATGCAGCTGAGGCAGTGTTGGAACATAAGTCGGTTCTCGGTTCCGTACAGCATTCCGTTTTTTATATTCAGGAATACATCCAGAAACCAGGGCGTGATATTCGGGTGTTTGTGATGGGAGATCAGGCCATCACAGCGATTTATCGTAAAGCGGAACATTGGATAACCAACACAGCCCGGGGAGGTGAGGGGGAGATCTGCAAGATCAATCCAGAATTGGAGAAAATCTGCCTCGACGCAGCCCATGCAGTCGGAGGTGGGGTATTGGCCATCGATATCCTCGAGCATCCTGACCGTGGTTATCTGATCAATGAGATTAACCATACGATGGAATTTCATACGCTGATGCCCATTACCGGTGTAGACGTAGCAGGTTTAATGGTGGATCATCTGTTGAAAGTTGGAAGACGTGAAATTGAGGTGGTTTTATGATACGAGTATCCATCCTTGGTGGTTCTGGTTATACTGGCGGGGAACTAATTCGTTTATTGTCTTTCCATCCACAGGTTGAAATTCATCAGGTTACTTCTCGTTCTCATCTGGGGGAATATATTCACCAAATCCACCCAAATTTGCGTAAGGTCAACTCATTAAAGTTCAGTGATCCGGGACAATTAGAGCCCGTAGATTTGCTTTTTTTGGCTGTTCCGCATGGGGAAGCGCAAAAAAAGATGGACGATTTTACAAAATTAGCGCCTAAAGTGATCGACCTGTCAGCTGATTTCCGTTTGAGGGATCCTTTGCTCTATGAAAAATGGTATGGGCAGACACATGCATCGCCCCAATGGTTGTCCAAATTTGTCTATGGTCTGCCAGAAATTAATCGTGAAGCGATTCAAAAGGCAGATTATGTCAGTGGAGTTGGATGTAATGCCACGGCGAGTATTCTGGCATTACTACCGATCATGCAAGCTGGGTTAATGGATGATTCCTCCTCGGTAACAATAGAAATTAAAGTCGGTTCATCAGAAGGTGGCGCTTCCGTCAACGATGGCTCCCATCATCCTGAACGCAGCGGGGTGATCCGTACCTT
>JAHYJK010000300.1 GCA_019429225.1 Anaerolineaceae bacterium | reverse complement strand
TACAGTCAAAACAACGGTATCGCTCATCGTGACTCCTGCTTGATCAATTTGGCCTTCAGGGTACCAAGAACACCCTGAGGAAAGAAAAGAACAACGGGAATCAACATGATTCCGAGAAACAGCAGCCAGTTCTCGGTAAATTTAATAATAATCTGCTCAAGAGTAAAGAAAACGCTCGCACCGACCAAGGGACCGAGGAAAACCCCGGTTCCGCCGATAACCGCCATGATGACCGGTTTTGCTGAGAAGCTCCAGTGCATGAATTCTGGTGTAGCCATACTGTTAAACACACAAAACAGCACCCCCGCCAACCCGGTAAAGGCCCCTGAAATGGTAAAGGCGACTATCCGGATAACCCTGACATTACCGCCAATAAAGGATACCCGCTGCTTGTTTTCTCGGGTTGCTTTGAGCACCAATCCGAAGGGGGAGTGAACCACGAACCAGAGCATCACGATGCCGAAAAAAACGCCGAAAAAAATGAGATAATACATATTGACCGGATCATAAAATAATATTTCTATGCCGAAAAGGTTCACCATCGGCAGCGCAAAAACCGGCAAGCCATCGCTTCCTCTGGTAACCGCCAACCAGTTGTGGGCAATGGAAAAAAGCAACATCCCGAAACCAAGGGTTATCATCGCAAAGAAAATCTCATCGAGCTGAACAGAAAAAAATCCAACGACTGCCGCTACAACCAGGGCGACCAGCATCCCCACGATCAGAATCATAAAGATATTGCTGTAACCAGCCTGCAGCATCAGGGCAGCACTATAGGCTCCAAGTCCGAAAAAAGCCCCCTGACCAAAGGATAAGAGCCCACCAAAACCAAGCAGCAGATTGAAACTTATCGCCATCAGTCCGAGGATCAAGATTTCAGACAAAATCATGACCCAGTAAACAGGAATAACAACTGGTGCCAACACCAACAGGATGATCAACAGCACGGGGCCGACTATCTTTGCAAAGACCTGCGGTAACATCGTCACACCCCCTTGCGAAACAAACCGGTTGGTTTAAATAGCAAAATCAGCGCTAACAGAACGAAAGGCAAAGCCATCTGCATACGCCCGGCGAAAACAGTCCCGAAAGACTCTAGCATCCCCAGCAACAAAGCTCCGACAAAGGCTCCGGGAAAAGAGCCCATTCCACCGACAACGACAACGATGAAACTCTGAATAATTATTTTCTCACCCATGGAGGGGTTCAAGCTTTGCAAAGGCGCTGCCAAAGCTCCCCCCACTGCCGCCAGCCAGGTACCAAGAGCAAAAACTCCGGTATAAATCATCGGCACATTCAAACCGACCCCCTCAGCCATGATATTGTCGAATGATGCGGCCCGTACGGTTTTACCCCAACGGGTGAAGTGAAACATCGACCATAACGCAAAACCGACCAGAGGCCCGATGACAATAAGAAATAAACGATATACCGGATAACTCTGCCCGAAAATACTGATGACGCCGCTTAATAGTTGCGGTGGCTCGACGACGTAGTAACCCGATCCCCAGATCATTCTGACGCCGTCATCCAATATCAGAAGAACAGCAAAAGTCAGCAGCAGTTGATAAGGGATCTCCCTGGAATAAATACGCTTAAGAAGATATTTTTCAACCAGCACTCCTACCAGGACAACACATGGCGGCCCGACCAGCAACCCGAACCAGAAAGAATCAAACAGCTGCATGGCCTGCATACACAGGTACGCTCCCAGCATAAACAGCGAACCATGGGCAAAATTCAATATCCCCATGACACCAAAAACGGTCGTTAAACCGACCGCTATCAGAAAAAGAAGCATTCCCCAACTCAGACCATTCAGGGCATTGAGAAGAAAAATTTCCATGTTATCTCCGACAAGTCAGTGCCATAGTTTGCGGTCGGGGCTGTATGCAACCAGTGACCGTTATTGCATACAACCCCGAAAAAACATGAAAGGTAACTACATTGAGCAACCGGTTTCAGCAACGGATGGGGTAATATCAGCACCTTTAAAGATGCGTATCGGGTTGAGAATGCGGTGTGGATAGGCGGGATCTGCAGCAATTTTCCCCCAGTGAGCATCCGTTATTGCCTGATGATCACCGGCGCGGAAAACAATCTTTCCGGTCGGAATTTCTATTTCCAATCCTTCCAATGCTTTTACAATATCTTCCTTATCAAGTGAACCTGCCTTCTCTGCTGCTGCCTTATAGGCGTAGACGGCACTATAAGCACCGTGAGCGTTATATGAGGGGTAGGCTTTAAATTGCTTGAAGTAGTTCTCAACAAAGTTTTTGTTGATCGGGGTGTCGTTAGCAAGGAACCAATACCTTGTACCAACCCAAAGTCCTTCCGGCATTCTGTCGCCCAAAGCGGTCAATACTTCTGTTGCAGCCCCCAAAGACATCAACACTTCATACCCTCGATCAAAAAACCCCATGCTGGTTGCCTGACGCACAAAATCAATAAGATTTCCGCCCCACAGTGAAATAAAGACCCCATCGGGATTTGAATTCATCACCTTGGTGATGTGCGAACTGAAATCAGTCGTATTAAATGGAGGGAAAGCGACATCGTTTTTAGGCAGGAAGGTAGCTTCAGGGTTCAATTCTTTCAGATATTTTTCAAAATATTCCCAAGACTGATGACCAAAGGCATAGTCCGGACCTACTGTTGTCCATTTTTTGGCACCACTCTCATTTGCCACAAGCGCGGCCGCTTTGACATTTTGATTAATATTCAAAGAAATCCTGAAAGTATATTTGTTGCAGAATTTTCCGGTGACATCTGGTGTTGCTGCGTGAGTGATGATCAAAGGAACTTGCATCTGCTGAATGGAGGGCACAACGGTATCGGCAACACCACTGGAATCAAGACCAACAAGGATATCGACCTTGTCGTTGTAAACTAGCTTTCTGAGCGCCCGTAGAGCAACGTCAGCTTTACCGGTCGAATCCTCAAACACCGCCTGCACCTGACGGCCATTGATTCCGCCAGCAGCATTGACCTCCTGTACTGCCAGTTCTGCACCCTGTTTGGCAAACTGACCATAGGCCGAGAGTGGACCTGACATAATGTACACAAATCCAATTTTTACCGGTGCAGATGAAGCATCAACTGTGAATAAGGGAACAGCAACGAAACAGATGGCCAACAACAAACTTAATAACCTCGTCTTCATTTTTCCTCCTTGTAAACAGAAATAAAATGATATCTGGTTGACAACAACGGCCCGGGCGGCCGTTTGGGACAGAAAAGCTAATAAACAATTCATTCAAAGCGAGGCATTGCAGACTAAACTAATTACACATTCTACCAGTATTTTTAGCTATTTCATTATTGTTGTTGATTTAATTGTGTTTACAGCTTTTTTGAAATCCATCTTTTTTTTCAAAGGCAGCATTAAATTCTGGCAGGGACGCTACGTTGGCGATAAATCGTTTAACAGTTTTCCTATCCACCAATTGTCATGGGTGAGTTGAATTGCAGGGTTTGTAGTAATGTATCGTTGACCACCTAGAGCCTGTCCCATTTAGCGCAAACGCCCTGTCTGTCTGCGATAGCAGGATAAAATAATCCACTAAAGGAGGCATTTTTGCCTCCTTTAGTGGAAACAGATGCCTTATAATCTTGTTACCACACGAGAAAAAAGGCGTCCTATGAAAACTATCGCATTTCAAACTGAACTTCGTCCAGAACTTCCTGTTGTTTTCGGTGCAAAAGATTATCGTGAGTTTCGCGAGACGATCGAAGAGGTCGATCATTTTCTCACGGCTACGGGCATCGAACATCGTCTGCTCGTCGCCCATTTGACCTCTGCAGAAGACGCTTACCCCGAAAAACACCGCCCTTCCGCTTATAAACGGTTACGCCAAGCGCTGCGTTACACCATTCTTC
>JAHYJK010000299.1 GCA_019429225.1 Anaerolineaceae bacterium | reverse complement strand
CGGCTTTCGCAACAGCCACTCCAACCTTCTTCTTGCCAGAGCCAACTCAAACTACAACTGTGCAGGGGACTCCCCAACCTACTGCAACACTGGAAAATTATCCGGTATATCCAACTGTTGGCGAAACTGGGTATCCTGAATGGCCCACGCCTAATCCTACCGAATCGGGTTACCCAAATTATCCGTAACTTTCCTACTTGTATCTGGTCAAGGTAATTTTCTTACTGATTTAACAAACCAATAATTCACTTTATAATTTCATGCCAATTGTCAGGAAGTATAATCATATACATTTCTACTTCACCAGATCCAGATCTTCCCCAATTGCTGGTAAACAGGACCCGAGAAAAATCACGATTAACACTGGCGTGTGGTTCTGCCCAATAATCATGTTCCTGGTTTGGGTCAACCAATGAATGATGTTGAGCTAATCGTATAACCTTACCTCCTGATTTTAATTCTACGGCAAATATATGGTCATCCATCCACATACGCGTGATTGGGTCTCCATCAAAGTAAGAAATCAATCCCCAACCTGGTAATTGATAGGCTAACCCTGAAAAGTGCATCCCACAACCCTCACAGTACGTAAAATCGATAGGGAATAAATTCGTGATACTACCGGTTTCCAGATCTAGTAAGGCCACATGGTCTGTATCTTGGTCCTGGTAAAATAGAATCTCATTCCCATCAGGGTCTAATGCACTATCCGAATGACCAACATTTCGCAATAAACCTCTAGGATTTTCCAGGTTTCGGTCATATACCATTAATCCGCAAGGCCTATCTGCTGTTCCCATTGTGCCATGTTCACACCATTCAAATTGAGCCAGAAAATAATTCCCAAACGCAGTGATTGTCACGCTATCGACGTCTCCAGGTGGATTAATATCTCTCCTGGAAATTACCTTGTCAGCTTGTAAATCGTACACAATAAATGCTGTAGTCATCCAATCTTCATCTTCTGCCATAAGTGCCCAATATCGATCATCGAGTGACTGACTTCCTTCCCAGCGTGTCCATACTGCCACAACAGTTTGATTGGGGAAATCGTTTGAAAAATCATGGATTAATTTATGTTGTCCGTTTGCAATGTTGAAAGACATAAGAGTAAGTTCACCAATGTAATAAATCAAATTGGGATCAAGGTTGCTCCAACGAGGGTCATTCATTGAAGGCAATTGACCCAGTACTTGTAATGATTTAGCATCATAAACATAACGGGTCGCTTCCAAACCCATGACCATAATCAAACTCCCATCAGAATTGAAGGATTGCAACCGAGAATATTCATTTTTAAGGCCTCGGGAAGGGTCATCTGGTGAAAGATCTTGTTCTCTGTTGGTCACACGGATGATACAACCTCCATAATTAGTGTCACGGAAAGGAATATGTGGCTGAGGTTCTTCCAGTATCTCATCCTGGCGTATGAGCATATCGGTAATAAACGGAGGCTGGGGGTCAATGCAAAACTGGATTGGATCAGCTGTGGATAATTGAATAATTGGACTGGGCTCAGTATAAGATTCAGAATCGGTAATGGAATCTTCCTCTACAAATTGGGGTTGTAATTCAGGGGTGTTTTCTTCTGGTAATTGAGAAAAAGAATTCTCAGAAGAAGGTCTGGCATAGGTTACTAAACAAGCAAGACTAATAATGATAGTCACAATTGATAAACCGGAGAATAATGATCGCTGCATCATGACCTCCTTTATGTTTGGTGAAAAAATTTTATTATTTACAGTATAAGGGGTTTTATACTTTTTTTATAGCCCATTTTACTGAATAAACCATGAAAGATGGACAAATTAATACAAAACAAAACATTGTACGACTTTAATTGATGAAAAATAGACAGGGTGTATGCATTTCAATTATAATTTTAATATCAGGAGGCAGTATGTTTAATCCATTCAAACGCAAAGAAGATGAACAAAAAATGAAAGCGTCAGGTCGTATTCCTCCTGGCCAATCCCTGACCCAACGGTTTCCCGTTTTGCATTATGGTCCGATTCCCAGCGTTGATCTTGCCACCTGGACATTTAAATTCTGGGGGCTGGTGGAAGAGCCATTAACTTTCAACTGGGAGGAATTTAACCAGTTACCAAAATCTCAAATCACAATGGATGTTCACTGCGTTACCCGTTGGAGTATGTTTGACACGGTTTGGGATGGCGTACTGGTTCGTACCATCATTGAAAAAGGTTTGTTAAAATTAAAACCGGAAGCAAAATATGTGGTTCAACATGCTGAAAGTGGATACACAACCAACCTGCCTTTGTCTGTGATGATGCAGGATAACTTTCTACTGGCTACGCACTACAATGGCTCCCCATTAACGCTTGAGCATGGTTATCCGCTGCGTGGAGTAGTGGGTGCGATTCCTGGACGTGACGATCTGAACACACCATATTTCTGGAAGGGTGCCAAATGGATTCGAGGTCTGGAATTCTTATCTGAAGATCGCCAGGGTTTTTGGGAGCAGGCTGGATATCATAATGATGCGGATATCTGGAAAGAACAACGCACACAGTGGTAGTTTTTTTCTATCTTCGCTGAATTCTAATCGCGTAAAGGCCAAAACCCAGCCCAACCACCAGGATCAATCCCCCCATGATACCTAAAAATGGTGATCGACTTGTTTGCGGGTTATCTTCTATTTCCTCTTCTCCAGCACTACTGAGTTGTGCACCAAAATCGATACGGACTGTTTCGCCTGCATTCAATTTAAGGGTGGCACTATTCCGCATGGTCGGGTTGTAGCCACTGGGCACAGCCACACTGACGGTATATTCGCCTTCGTCCAGGCCTGTGAAACAGATTTCTTCCAGGTTGTTCGTTACTTCAGATAAGGAGACTTTGCCTACGCGGTCATTTACACTGACAGCGCCGCCCTCCAGAGGAAGTTCGATCGTGTCATCGTCAATCAATGTGTTGCCGTTAATATCTTCGAACAACAGAACGCAAAGATCAGCTGTGCCATTAAATGGAGTGGGAGTTGGAAAGATGGGGGTGGCAGTCAGTTCCGGCGGTGGACCGGTATCCGGTTCCACTGTGCCCAACACCAGTTCGCGCCCAACACGTAAAAATAGACACCCATCTCCTCCCAAATCATTCAATAATCGCAGTTGATCTTCACTGATATTATGAATCAGGGAAATGCTGATGCAGGTGTCATTTTCTTTAACAATATAAATAATGCGCCCATCCGGTTGTGCAGTCGGTGTGAAATAATAAACTTGAGAATCAGGGTTAGCCGAGACGGAACCGGCTACATAAAAAACACTGATTCCCAGCAATAGGAGAAGTATGGAAAAAATGACCAACATGTGTTTTTGCATCGATTGGGATTATAACATAATCACACATTGGTGATTCTCTTTGATTGAGAATTATTACAACAAAGGTCATACTAAATTAATGTAGTTCAATTGAGTTACATTTGGATGGATATGCTTGTATTGACGAAAAAATGTTGTATTTGCGGAATTAATTTTGTATCATTGAAGTAACAACAAATAGTTGATCATCCTGTGATTTCATCCATGTATGCATTATTAATGCAGGCAGAGTGATTATTAAGGAGGAACAATGAGAAAGAATTTGATAACCATCAATGTTATGTTGATGGTTGTTTTAATTATGTCCGGTTGCAAAATACCTATGAGTGTTGATCTTAATGTTGAAACAACCAGCGAATTAGGCCCAAATACACTCGAGCGTATTGATGACATTAATGACACTCTAGCAACCGGAATTGAGATTGGGCCAGAGACTAGGGATGTTATTAGGGAATTAAACCAAACAATAAAGAATGGTATCAAGGCTGGCTTTGACGAAGACACTCTAGCGAGGGTGGATTCCCTTCTTCGAGTTGTTGAGG
>JAHYJK010000298.1 GCA_019429225.1 Anaerolineaceae bacterium | reverse complement strand
TTGGCTGTTATTTTTATTTTTTGTATGTGAGTAGTATGACGTAATTCGATCCAGACAGATTGCCAGATGCCAGAAAGCATCCCATACCATGATTGTTTTCCATGAGGAATCTCTGCAAAAATATCAAGTGGGTCCTCCACCCGAACTTTCACTGAATTGGTCCCAACTACGAGAAAAGCAGTAATATCAAATTCAAATGGTAGATAACCGCCTTCGTGAGAACCAACAAATTTTTCGTTTACCCAAATATCGGTGAAGTAATCAACTGCGCCAAATCCAAGCATAACCACTAAATCTGTTTGCAACCACTCAGGTGAAATATAAAATTCTCTTTGGTACCAGGCAGTTCCATTATGCTTGCGAAACCGGGGATCCGCTTGCCATGGTGAGGGAACATTAATTTCAATGCTGGGATCGAAATTTGATGGATCTGTTGTTGAAAAAGACCAAACACCATCGAGGGATTGACGAGGACGAGAGTACAATGAAATGCTCCTACATGCTAGATTATGAATAATATGAAAAAATTAATCTTGAACTTATTCAGGGTATCCACCCAGACCGATAAAAATCATGGCACTGGCTGTTCAGTCGTGGTAGGGCCAATCACCAATGGTTTTCCATTCACCCAGTCAATTCTATCCATCCACATGAACCTGCGATCTCCTCTTCGACTAAAAGAAACGACTTCCCAGGCGTGATAAATAATCCAGGTTTGACCATTCACTTCCAATAAGGTTTGGTGTCCTGGACCAATCACCATCCCATCTTTATTTTCCAAATCACTGGCCAGAATTGGATTTTCTTCCGCATCACTACAGGGACCGGTGGGTGATTCGCAAATTGCATAACCAACTGCATACTCATGACCAGCATAATTATTGGCAGAGAAAAATAGATAATATACGTCATCATGTTTGAACATCGTTGGCGCTTCGATCACATGACCTTCCCAAACCTTATCATTCCGGATTAAGGAAACTGGTTCTCCGATGAGACTTAATCCGTCCTGTGCCAGTTCTTGTACATAAATATAGGTAGCGAGGTTGCAGCAATTTCCATCGTTTTTGTAATAAAGATATAGCTTTCCATCATCGTCACGAAATGGACTGGCATCTATTGTCCCACCTGAATCAGCTTGACAAACCAGAGGGGCAGAATTGCTATCTTTGAATTTGCCTTCAGGATTTTCACTTACAGCGACACCCACACACTGTTTATTTGATTCTTTATCCCGGGCAGTGTAGTACATTACATAATAATCATCGATCCGCATGACTTCTGGTGCCCATACCAATCCGCTGGTCAATTTTGCCCACTTGGGAAGAGCAGGCATTGCATCCCCGAGCATTTGCCATTCAATCAAATCATTGGATTTCGCCAGGGAAATATTTTTACCTGAGCTGTTGGTGGCATAAACATAGTAGGTTGAATCCACTTGTAATACAAAGGGATCAGCAAAGTTTTCCTGGATTACTGGATTTCGAAATACAGGCTCCTTTTGTGTTAATTCTTCTGATAATTCAGGTGTCGCTTCGATTGGGGTTTCAGTTGGTGGGACAGAAATTTGAGAACAGGCAACCAGCAATGAAAAGATCACCAGAAATAAGCTCTTTTGAAGATTTTTCATCCTTTGAGTCCTGTCGTTGCGACACTCTGAACAATAAAGCGCTGCAAAAATATATAAAGTAACAATACCGGTACAGCCACAATCACAGCGCCAGCCATCATCAATCCATATTCAGATGTGTAAGCCCCTTGCAAGGTACGCAATCCTGGTTGAAGGGTTTGAACAGCACGATCTTTAAGTACCAACAGAGCCCATAAGAAATCATTCCAGCTGGCCAGGAATTCAATAACTGCCAAAGTCGCCAGGGCTGGTTTTGCCAGTGGTAAGGCAATTTTTATAAAAATTTGTAAACGGTTTGCGCCATCCATTTCTGCTGCTTCTTCTAATTCCTTGGGAATACTATTGAAAAATTGACGCATGAAAAAAACACCGAAAACACTTGCCAATGCTGGAAAAATTACACCGTTGAAATTGTTCAACATACCCAATTTTGAGACGGTTACAAAATTTGGAACAAGGAACATGACTCCAGGAAGGAATAGAGTTACCAGAAGTAAATTAAAAATCTTATTTCGCCCCGGAAATTTCATACGGGCATATGCATAACCAGCCAGAGAATCAATAACAAGTTTTGCTGCAGTTGTGATTACAGCTACAAACAGGCTGTTTCTAAACCAAAGACCAATAGGGGTTGAAGGATTGTCAAGTATTTTGGTGTAATTTTCAAGTGTTACTACTTTTGGAATCCAGTAAATTTCTTTTGTAAATAGTTGAGATTTTAATTTGAAAGATGTGGAAAGCATCCATATCAATGGGATCACCACGATCAAACTAACAACGCTCAGTGAGAAATAGATGAGTATTTTTTTTATCCACTTCTGACCACGATAACTGATAAATTGGCGCTTAGGTTTTATTACTGTCATAATATCCTCTCAGTTTCAGTCGCGTTGACGGAAAATTCTGAAATTGGTGTAAGAAAAGACCATCATGATGATAGCCACGATAACAGACATGGCGGCAGCGCTTCCCTGGAAAGGCCTCACAAAACCTTCAGTAAAAATACGCAACATGACCGGTTCGGTAGCACCACCACCAGTAGGTTGAGCAGGAGCGCCGCGAGTCATCATCAATGGCTGGCCTAAAAGGTTAAACGAAGCGATTATGGTAATGATGATGATAAAAATAAGGACAGGTTGCAGCATAGGGATGGTGATGTGGGTAAATCTTTGCCAGCTATTGGCACCATCAATTTCTGCGGCTTCATATAAATCGTTTGGAATATCCTGAAGGGCAGCAAGGAAAATGACCATGTTGTACCCCATTGTCCACCATATGGTTGCAACAACGATCGTAATCATGGCGTATGGCATGGTAGAAAGCCAGCGCGGAGTATCAAATCCTAATAATTTTAGGTAATAGTTGAGTAAACCTCCCTGACTTTGAAAAATCCACCACCATATCAAGGATATTACCGCGCAAGAAAGTACCCAGGGAGCAAAATAAATGGCTCGAAAAAATTTATTTCCAACGATTTTGGTATTCAACAGGATGGCTAAACCTAGAGGGATCAAAACGAGAAAAGGAACACTGTAAATAACAAAGGTCAAAGTGACTTTGATTGAGTTCCAAAATTCGATAAATTTTACACTTCCGGTTTTGAATAAATCGATGTAATTTTGCAAGCCAACAAACAAGGTGGCTTCAGGA
The DNA here is from genome assembly GCA_019429225.1 of Anaerolineaceae bacterium. Classification (GTDB taxonomy): domain Bacteria; phylum Chloroflexota; class Anaerolineae; order Anaerolineales; family Anaerolineaceae; genus UBA6170. Next base: position 610 of record JAHYJK010000298.1, on the reverse strand, counting down.
CGTAAATAGTCGTATTGAAAAAAACTAATATAAAGACCACTAAAAAATGGATAGCCGATAAAGACTGCAAAAAATATCAGATGTGGCAGGATGAATAAATATGGTGTGATTGAAATTTTACTTTTGCGTAAGGAAATAATTGACATATTGTCCTACCTTTCCTGACTCTTTTTCCAGACCCTGAAGAAATCGCTTCCTCAGGGTCTGGTCGGAAAAAATGTCTATGGTGCTTTCGGAGCATCCCCGTAAGTAGCTTTATTTTGAGCAAGAATTTCATTGGCTCGTGTGGCTGCATCATCCAGAGCAGCTTTGATATCATCGGTTGTACCGTTCATTACAGCACCGACTGCTTCACCAAGCGGACCAAATGCATCCGTGATTCCTGGGACAGATGGTGGGAAGAAAGCGAATTCAACCGAGGGTGCAATGGAGGCTTGAGGTTCAATGGCTTTGAATTCTGAACTGGCACGAACAGAGATCGAAGCGGGAATTTGTCCGGCTTTTGCCCATGTGACTGAATTTTCAATCATATACTTGATGAAAATTGCGGCAGCCTGATCTTTACAAGGATCTACTGTTTTGTGAGTCGGCAATGTGAATTGATGTGAAC
>JAHYJK010000297.1 GCA_019429225.1 Anaerolineaceae bacterium | reverse complement strand
TGCTCTTCCGATCTCTTCAATTATCGATTTTTGATGATTTTCTTCTTTTGAAAATGAATTCAACCAACTCTTGACTTTTTGATCGACGTATATTTTTCCGCCTTCGGCATTAACTTGATATTCTTGCAAGAAAAATTTCGAAAATGGGTTAATCATATTAATTCTCGAGCATCAATTTGGTAGATTTTTCCCAATTGGGAATTTTTACATTAAAAGTTGATTCAAATTTCAAACAGTCCAATGCTGAAAATAATGGTCTTCTGGCGGGTGTTGGAAAATTAGAAGTTTTCGCAGGTATTAGTGATTTGACAATTGATGAAATTTCTTCTGGAAGATTTTCAACAATAACTTTTGTCCACTCGAAGCGAGAAGCATACCCTCCTCCAGCAAGATGGTATAATCCTTTCTTCTCAGAAAAAAATTGGTCTAAGTTTTGGTCACAATTTCCAACAAATAGGGTCGATAAAATTGCAAGCATCCTTGCCCAGGTTGGGTTTCCAATCTGGTCATCCACAATTCTTAACTCTTCATTATTCTGTCCCCAATTGATCACCTTTTTAACAAAACCACCTGCTCGCATACTGTACACCCAACTGGTTCTAAAAATCACATGGGGACATTGACTCTCAATGATGGCCTGTTCGCCAGTAAATTTAGATTTCCCATAAACGTTGATTGGATTCGGGATATCTTCTTCTGTGTATAAGGCTTTCTTTTGTCCATCGAAAACATAATCTGTTGAAAAATGTATTAATGGAACATTGTTTTTCTTGCAATAATTCGCAACTTCTCCAGGTGTGTGACAGTTGACCAGCATCGCTTTTTCTGTTTCCTGCTCAGCTTTATCTACATCTGTGTAAGCCACAGCATTATAAATAAGGTCGGGATTGATTTCCTCTATGAATTTAATTACTTGATCAGGTTTTGTGAAGTCAATATCCGGGTAATCAACCGCTACTAAATCACCGTAACAAAATAATGTACGGGTAGCTTCATACCCCAATTGACCGTTTGATCCTAAAAGTAATATTTTCATTGTTGGGAAAACTCTTTGCTAAGTTCCAATAGATACTGGCCATACCCGTTGCCTTCATATTGTTTGGCTAAGGAAATCAATTGATCAGTATCAATAAAACCTTTCCTGAAAGCTATTTCTTCTGGGCAGGATATCATCATTCCCTGCCTCTCCTGAACAGTTTGCACAAAAGTCGAGGCTTGCAAAAGAGCCTCATGTTTACCCGCATCCAACCAGGCAACTCCTCTACCCAGCACTTCAACAAACAATTTTTTTTGAGATAAATACAATCGATTAATATCAGTTATCTCAATTTCACCTCTAGGTGATGGTTTTAGATTGATTGCATACTCAGTAACTTTTGAATCATAAAAATAAATTCCTGGTACAGCATAATTGGATAATGGTTTAGAAGGTTTTTCCTCGATGCTATAAGCTTTCCCTGAAGAATCGAATGCAACCACCCCATAGCGTTCAGGATCACGCACAGGGTACGCAAAAATCGTGGCTCCATCTTTTCTTCCTGCCGCGGCTTGCAATATCTTACCCAATCCTCTTCCATAGAAAATATTATCACCTAAAATCAACGCCACTGGTTCAGACTGAATGAAGTCCTTCCCGACAATAAAGGCATCAGCTAACCCACGAGGTTCAGCTTGTTCAGCATACGAAAATTTGATGGCCCATTGCTCACCAGTGCCTAATAAACGCCTGAACATTGGTAAGTCCTCAGGCGTGCTGATAACCAGGATTTCTCGAATTCCAGCCAACATCAACATTGATAAAGGATAGTAAATCATCGGTTTATCATATACCGGTAACATTTGCTTGCTAACAGCAAGGGTCAGTGGATACAATCGAGTCCCTTTTCCCCCTGCCAGAATAATTCCTTTCATGAATTGTTCTCCCTCTTTTGATAATTTTTAGTAATCCAATCTGAAAATGCTTTACTTCCAGTGACATTCTCAATCCAATCCTGATGATTTAAGCACCAGTTGACTGTAAATGCCAGGCCTTCTTCTAATGAATATTTCGGTGCCCATCCTAACTCCCGACGTATTTTTGAGATGTTCATATCATAACGGAAATCATGGCCAGGGCGGTCTTTTACATACGTGATTAATTTTTCATGTGGATAATGAGGTGATTCAGGTAAGTATTCATCAATCAAGTGACAGATCTTTTTTACAATTTCAATATTCGGGAACTGGTTCTCCCCACCAATATTGTATGTTTCACCCACTACCCCTTTTTTCAAGACTGTGACAATTGCTTCACAATGATCTTCAACATAAAGCCAATCTCTGATCTGTTGGCCATCCCCATAGATTGGTAATGGTTTTCCGTTCACAGCGTTCAGGATAATGAGCGGGATCAATTTTTCAGGAAATTGGAAGGGACCATAATTATTGGAACAATTCGTTATGGTGGTCGGTAACCCAAATGTGTGTTGAAATGATCGAACCAAATGATCACTGGATGCTTTAGAAGCTGCATAGGGTGAATTCGGAGAATAAGGAGTATCCTCAGTAAAAGCGGGATCACTCAACTTTAACATGCCAAACACTTCATCAGTTGATACGTGATGGAACAGTTTTCCAGCATATCCCCCAATCTTTTTCCAATACTGTCGGGCAACTTCAAGCAAGTTGTAGGTGCCTACAATATTGGTTTGTATAAAAGCACCTGGTCCTTCAATCGAACGATCCACATGAGATTCGGCTGCAAAGTGAACAACGGTGTCTATCTGATAATCCCTGAATATTCTCTCGACTAATTCTTTATCACAAATATCACCTTTGATGAATGTATAGTTATCATTCAGAAAATCTGATAAATTCTCTAAATGCCCCGCGTATGTTAACAAATCTAAATTTACAATATTCCACGAAGGTTCATGTGCTGTTACGTAGTGGATAAAATTCGAGCCAATAAATCCAGCTCCACCTGTTACCAATAAATTTTTGGGTTCACTCATATGTTTCTGCATCCTTAAATAATTTTCCTTGACTATCTTTTTCGGACAAAATCGGATTTCCACCTTCTGGAATTGGCCACTGAATGTTTAAATCAGGATCGTTCCAAATGATAGTCCTCTCATGTTCAGGGCAATAAAAATCAGTCGTGCTATATTCCACCTCGGCCCAATCACTCATGACATAGAAACCATGTGCAAACCCTGGTGGTATCCATAAAAGGTGTTTGTTCTCTTCTGAAAGAAACACACTTTCCCATTTACCAAAGGTTGAGGATGATTTCCGTAAATCCACTGCCACATCGAAGATCTCTCCGTTAAGTACTCTAACCAATTTCCCCTGGCTATTTTTTAATTGGTAATGCAATCCTCTTAAGATATTTTTCTTTGATCCTGAGTGGTTTTGTTGTGCGATAATCAGGTCGATCCCGAATTCTAAGTAAGTATTCCTGTGATAACTCTCAAAGAAAAAACCTCTGTCATCTGAAAAAATTTTTGGTTTCACCAGTACAAGACCATTTAGATTTAACTTTTCAAAATTCACAAACCCTCGCAAATATAACTTATGTTTTTAGGAGAAATATTACAAATCCCACTGTATATTAATCTGAATAATTCGATTAATTTACTTTGATTGATATGAAAATATCCATTCACTTTCATCTAATAAAACAACTGCTTCAGCTTGAAGATAACGCATATAAATTGTATCAACCCATTTCCCAATTATAAATACATCTTCATAATGAGGAAAGTCGGCAGGAGATTCATCAATTCTCATTGTTGCCCCTGTGATTTGTGGGGAAACGATCATGAATCCTAAATTACCATATTCCTGAGCTGATATCCATTCAATGTTGAAACCTGGTTCTCCTTCGCCAGGATTATAATACCTTGGGTAAAATGCT
>JAHYJK010000296.1 GCA_019429225.1 Anaerolineaceae bacterium | reverse complement strand
AAGGGTAGCCTGCACCTAAATTTCTCTATAAAGATCACCTTTCCTAAAATTTTTTCTCTTTTCATCGGTGGATCAGGTAATTTTGACCAATCTCCACGTGTAATGACCTCAGAGCCGTTTATTCTGACAAGGCGGTGAACCACAAAATCTGCTCCCCGATCCATCAGAACAATTTCACCTATCTGATTTCCCGGGTCAGTGAGAAAAGGTTCAATGAACACCCAATCACCTTTCTGGATCAATGGCCACATACAGTTTCCGGTGACTTTAAACCGAAAAGTGACCTTTTCCTGCAGACTTGAGGCAATTTGCGCATGAATAATCGATTGCGATAATTTTGTCATCGTGACACCATAGGAAGATAAATCCCCCATCGAATTGGGGATAATTGCAACGCGGGATCGCCAAAAATCATGTAGGTAAAAATCAGGCTATCGTTGCCATGGTTTGCCATCAGTGTTATTTTTGCATTCAGATCCAGAGCACCCAGGGTGGGGCGTGGCAGGTTGGAGAAGGCGGAGAAAAATCCGCGTTGGAGCAATTCATGTCCATTGACATAGCCATTGCCAGGGGAGGAGAGCATAGCAACTGCGCCTTTATCTGGTACGCGGGTCAATTCCTCAGCCAGAGAACGACGATCGGTGGTTTGTCCAGGTATATTGGGTGGAAAATACCAGTATCCATCCACGCAATCCAGAGAGAACATCACTGGATAAAGATCTTTATTGGTAAGAGCTGGAATATGATCGACATGCAAGACCTTTTCAGCCGTCCAATAGGGAATAGCGCCATGTCCGTTGAAGGAAACGATCTGGTTCCCCTGGTTAAATGCCTGTGCGATATCAGTTCTTACTTGAGTACAATTATCGGGAGAGATGGAGCGACAATCGTAATCATCCAGAAAGATCTTATTGATCTGGTATGGAGCTTGAATTACATCAGCAATGATCTGGTTGACAATGGCGGGGAAGTTACCGGCCGGATCTGTGGAACAGACCGTAGTGGGGTCATTGTCAATACAGTTTTCAGGATTTTGGAGGTAATAATTATCCGCTACAAATGTAAGGTTCTTTTTCCACTCCGAATCCCCATTTTCAAATTGAATGGTTTTATCGATAAAAGCCTGCAATTCCTGAGAGCTGTTAACAGGCAGACGGCCAATCATGGCATCCGGGAAGATATCATCTCCCGCAACTGACACCAGATCACTGAGACTGTCTACCTCGCCCTGCAGCGGATCAACCCAGACAAAATTGGGAGGCATGAAAATCTCCTCAGAAGACTTTACATTTTTCAGATCCCAATGCCCATCCCCGACCAGTAACACATAAGCGGGTGCTGGTTTATCCCAGTGTTGATAGATATACCCAAAGAAGTTCTTGATCGCAATCGGGTGCGCGATGCCGAAGTTGAACTGGTTGTACACATCCTGCAAATCTACTAAACGAACTTCATATCCCTGTGAAGACCGATAATCCACCAAAGGTTGTAAATCTTCAAGAAATGGTTTGGGAGAAATGATGAGGTAATCGGTCTGTTGGATTGAAGAAAGGAGATCCGGCGGTGTGTACAGGGAGAGATTTTCTGAACCAGCTTTGATCGCATCCACGTTTGTAACAATGTATGACTCCCGCTCTGTGATATCCTGATTAAAGGTAAGCTTTCCAGCTTCAAATTCCGGATTCTGAATGGCAATTGGTTGCAATGGATCTGAAATGTTCCATAAATAATTTTGTGAAGTTGGTAAATTTTCAACTTGAACATCAACGGATTCGCTTGTACGAATATTGAATGACAGCTGGCCATTGACTGCCTTCAACGCTCGGGTATAGCTGACTGAGAACCAATCAAACCCATAGCGAGCAGCTGGTAATCCCACTGATTGGACTACGTAGGAAAATTTATTCTCGCCGTATATCAAATGCTGTTGATTGATCGATCCCGAAAACGAATGACGAACAGCGCCGTCCCAATCATCATCTGAGAGGAGTTGGTCATTCAGGAAAAATTGAAGATGATGATCAGGGTTAAGGGCTGAACTGGATGAGGCCGAGACAATTTCACCATTCAATTGTGCCTCGTGCAGAGAGGATATCAGTGGGTCAACAAGTTGAACCAGATAGTTTTTTGTTGTTGGAAATGTGCTGACATCAGAATACTCCCAAAACCAGGTATCTTCGTTGGTGAAGTGGTATGTCCACCAGACCTTTTCCTCCTCAAATCGAGCTTGATCTACAAAGGTAGTAACCAGATTCCCTGATTGAGGAGTGCCATCTATTTCAGTGATTCTCAAGCCAGGTATCTCGGATATGTACAGCCAGTAGACATTGGTGTTGGTGTATTTTTCGAGCATAAAGGCTGAAAATTCAGGTTGCCAGGAACCATAGGCTGGCCAATGATCTGATTGGTGGGCGTACAACGCCGACAAATAATCCCCTTGAAATTGCTCCCCATAAAAGAGGAAGGACTCACCTGGCTCGAAGATGGCATCCTCGTCTCCTTCAAACTGATACGCAACTTCACGTCCCTGATTTTCGATGTGGAAATTAACTGGATTGAATCCTTCCAAGTCAAACCCAATATATTGTAGATCCTCAAAAGAGATCCGGTAGATGCCTGGCTCTTCAACTTCTATTCGGGCACGTGTTTTCCATGGATCTCGAACCTCACCTCCCCATAGAACGGGAGGATCAGCTTTCCATAAAAAGCCATCATGTGGATTGATGATATTCAATTCCAGGGGATTGATATCATCCACTAAATCCATATTCAAATTTTCTGAGAATTCCAGCGGGTCATCAAAGGTAATTTTGAGTTCGAGGTCTTTGATAAATAAAAACTTATCTGATATACAATCCCAGCGGATTGGATAGAAATTGATTGAAACAAGGTACTGATCTCGATACCAGAATGGATCACCGATTTGAATTGGGTTTTGGGATACTTCCTGAGAACATGAGTTGTTACTCTGTTCGAATGAATTATGAACCATTTCAGATTCAGAGGTGAATGAATATTTCAGATCGTCCGGGGGAGAAACGCGCAATTCAGGTGAATTGTTTAGAATAGTTTGCAGGGAAGTGCCTGGCGGCAGCGCAACTATCGTGGAAAAATATGGAATGTTCGGATCTCCAGGATGGGTTAGAATTTGTGCATTTGGAATCGAGATGGAGGTTCCGGTATCGGTAAGTTGCCATTGAATTGCTGAGGTATGCAAGCTTAAGGTGATCTTGTTATTTGTTCTGTGATATTCGATTTCTGGCGCATTCGTTGAGCCTGTGGTTTTTCCCCACGAGAAAGCCAGCGTAAATACATGCCCAACCAAAATCAAACCCATCAGAAATCTCATTTTGGTTTTGTCCATCATCAAAACAGACCTGGAAAAATTCAACCAGGAATTTTGCATGCTATTCTCTTGAATTTATTCTTTGGGGGTTAAGTAATCGGATTCAATCGGCCAGTCCCAGCCACGCAGTTCTGCTTCCAAGGGATCCACTGTAATTGGAGGAATCGGCCCTGTAGATCCTGCGTTTGTTTCAATATCCGCTTCAAAAATGATGGCGGGTGGCACATAGTCTCGCTTAGGCTCTGTCATGTTATCACCTGCTACAAAGGGGGATTAATTATGAAATGATTATACAGAAATAATTATTTATTACAACCACCCTCTGACCCGATAAACCACAAATCCAATATATTCTTTTAAGACATAAGTCACATCTGAAAGATGACCCGCGTTCGGCACCAGCCCAACCAGCAGGTCCTGCAGGGTTGGCTTCCAGAGTGCATTCCACTGATCGTAGGTAATGCTGTAATCGGTGGGAGCCGGGATGACCTTAAATCCCTGTTTCTCGAACAAAGCCACGGAACGCAGCATATGACTGGCGGAGGTTACCAGGATAATTTCCTCCACACCACGCTCATTTAGAATTTCAGCGCTATACAGGGCAT
>JAHYJK010000295.1 GCA_019429225.1 Anaerolineaceae bacterium | reverse complement strand
TCCGACCCACCAAGCATATGGTCGGTGCGCAGCAGACTAGCCAAACGCAGCATGGCTTCGCTGATCACAGCCAGGTGGTGTGCTGCTTCGTTGAGGGACACGCCCTGACTGGCCTGGACCTGCTCTGCAAAGCGCCGGATGAGGACACGCAACAGGCCGATCTCATCACCGAGGACAATCCCCTCAGTTGCTTGCAGGCCGCGGCGCTCGGCCAGCGAGAAGTTTTTGGTGTAGAAGCCGTGCTCGCTGCACACCCATGTGTGCAGCACTTCGCTGATGCGAATTGAGTCCGCTTCAGCTTGAGTGCGTTGGTATTGCCGGGTTGGCCGCACACCGATGTGTGCGGCACTCCCACTTGACGGGGACTTCGTGCCCTGATGTGACCTGTTGCCACTCAGCTTGCCGCCGGGCTTTCTGCGCCCCGGCTGGGTGGCCTCAATATTGGCGTGTGTTCCTGCCGACATGATCAAAGCTCCTTTCGTGGTGGGTGCGCGTGAGGATAGAATATATGTTCTAGATTTAATAAGAGCATAACATAAAGCAGGCGGGTTTTCAATCCGTTAAAAGCGGCAAAAAGCGGTGTTTTTCTGCCGCAAGCGGCAACGCAGTGGGAAACGCATGAAGCGCGGCGGAACCCTGGTGCATAACCGAACGCCTATCCCGACGCCTTTGCGGCCCGATTGCCCTCGGAGTTGCCTGAGGCCTTTACCACCGCCGACATCGCCGCGGGGCTGAACGCGCCCATGTGGCGGGAAAAAGCGCTGGCTGCCAGACATCTCCTTATGTCTGGCTGCATTCCAATGAATGCTGCACTCGCATGGCGGCTTGTTGCCGCTTATGCTCGGATACGGCTGATGTGCTTTGAGAGCACTTCAGCCTAAAAGACGGCCTACTGCCTGCGGGAGATGGGGGCGATTGAGGTGGTGGGCAAGGAGAGACGGTCGTGGCTGTATGCGCGGTTTGAGGGCTGTGATTTAACAGAGGCCACGATTTTACCATGACCGTGTGAATATCGAAAATATGATTTGTAACGATATCTAAAAATTAGGAAACATTTAAATAATAATCCCCTTAGGTGATTAGGTCATTTCAGAAGAATTTAATTAATATTTATCAGAGTAAGCTGAAATATTGTAAGTATCGCTATGTTGTTAAAGAGCAGCAGATAACTGAATTACCTTCTCTGGTAAAATTAGGAAATCATTCATCGAACGAGTTATTAATCAGTGAATGCTACTTATTGTTTAAATAAAGAAATTTGGAAACTATGACCACAGACCTTCTCTCAGTTATTGCTAATTTACGAATTTATGTCGGTTACCTAGGGGAAAAAGACCAATATGGGTGGTGGAAATCCTCATTCTTTACAACCAGCAGTGATGCTTTTCTTTCACCCCTCTTCAGCCGCACAAAAATATTAGCTCAAGTAAACGGTGTAACTCGAGCTGCATCGATATTACATGATGAACATATCGGTGTTGGTCATGTTTACCATCTTTTTCGACTGCCCGAAGAATTGGAACAGCGACTTCATCAAGAATTAAAAGACCCAAAAACCACAAGTACAATTCCCAATACACTCACAGAAGATATCGCTATCAAGCATCTTGAAGTTTTTTCTACCCTTTATGAGAAAGATGATATTGGGCCCGTAAGAATCGGTTCAATCTCAGATTTATACAAAATTGAAGCATGGCGAATTGTTACAGGTTCATATCTACAGGCTTTTTATAATCAAAAACAAATTTATCCTTACTTTTCATAACCCTTATGACAATGCAAATGTATACAACGAAACTCCAGGTAGGATTAGGCTTGATTGAAGAAACACGAAAGCTTTTTGAGGTGTGGTCTCCAGGTATGGACACATCTGACCTTCAAGCCATTTCGCTAGAGCAAGGATTATTCCCCCAGGTCACTTCAAGAAGATTAAAAAACATCATTCACGAGGGTTTTGGGGCTAGATATCTTGTCTCTGACGATTATCCTGCTAAATATTTAAAAGTCTTAGCCATTGAACTTAATTCTAAGGTATTTAATCAATTGCTTCTGATTTATACATGCCGATCTAACATTATTTTGTCTGATTTCATCAAAGATGTATTTTGGCAAAGTTTTGAAGCAGGAAAGAATATAATCACGCAAGAACAATCTGAACGGTTTGTTTTAAATAGTATGGATCAGGGTAAGACGAATGTTCGTTGGGCAGATAGCACAATAAGACGGGTATCAAGTTACCTAACAGGTGCTTGCGTTGATTTTGGATTGATGAAAAAAGACACTAGAAATGAATTTATACTTCTACCTTACCGAATTGAAGAGAAATCGGCCGTTTATCTTTCCTACGATCTTCACTTTTCAGGAAAAGGTGATAATGCTGTTTTAGGGCATCAAGACTGGGAGCTATTCGGCCTGAAACGCGAAGACGTTTTGGATGAATTTAAGCGTCTGGCTTTAAAAGATTGGTTTATTGTTCAATCTGCTGGCTTAGCATCTCGTATAGGTTGGAAGTATGACACAATGATGGAGGTTGTTCATGCCCTCGCTGAATGAAAAATTTGATCGGTTAAAAAAGCATATTATAACGGGCCGTGAACTAGACCATGCCAGCCACGAACCGATCTATTATCTGATATTCCCACCCAAACAAATCCTCGAGGTCAAACACCGCCTGGCTGCTTGGGAAGCGCAACTGAGGAATGAGGGATGGAAGGTTGAGAAATTTTCGATTGCTCAGTCGATTGATGAGCTGCTTGAACATTCACCTTTGATGAAATTTTGGATAAAAGAAGATAAAAAAGAACCACTCAATTGGTCCAAAACAAATCAAGCAATCGGGAATTATCTTTCGGATGAAAGGTTAACCAACAAACTCAGAGAAAAACTTACCCAAATTAGTCAAGATGAAAATTCTGTCTTATTCATCACAGATTTAGAAGCCTTACATCCATATTTACGCATCGGTGTGATTGAGAACAGCCTGATTGGAGAATTTAAACAACCAACAGTTATCTTTTATCCAGGTATCAGCACCGGAAAAACAAATTTAAAGTTCTTGGGTTTTTACCCTGAGGATGGCAATTATCGCTCTGTCCACATTGATTAGGTTCTAATCAGGAGGGAACATATGGAAATCAAACAATTATTTAGCCAAACAAGGGATATCTATCGTCCTATTGAGAAGGTCATCACCTATAGTGCTGATCAAGAATCCCGCCTAAAATCTGAGATTGCCGAATATATCGTTACGGATAGCATTGAAGAAGCCTTTCAAGACTTATTGCGGAAAATGCAATGGTCGATGGAGGCTGGCGATGTCAATGAAATCGGCGTTTGGGTATCCGGCTTTTATGGATCTGGTAAATCATCATTCACTAAATATTTAGGCTTAGCCCTAGATCAAAGAGTAAAAATTGAAAACACCCCTTTCCTTGATTATCTACAGGGAAGAATGAATAAACCGCAAACGCGCGCGTTGTTATCAACGCTTGCTAAAAAGTATCCTGTTGCGGTTGTCATGCTTGACTTGGCCAGTGAAATGCTCTCCGGCGCTACAAAGAAGGAAGTGTCAACGGTTCTGTATTACAAAGTATTGCAAGAGGCAGGGTTTTCCCAAAATCTAAAGGTCGCTGCTTTAGAAAGAAAGCTAAGAGAAGATGGACTTTATGAGCGATTCAAACAAAGGATCAAAGAAGAAATTGAGATGCCATGGGAAAAGGTTCAGAATGACCCCTTGATCATTGACAGTCTTATCCCGGAATTGGCACATGAATTTTTTCCGAATCTCTTTAAAACACCGACTTCATTTACGACCAATGTTTCAGAATTTGTCAAATTTGAGAATGAACGCGTCGCAGAGATGCTCAACATCATCCGTGATGCAACAGGTAAAGACTATGTCATTTTCATCATTGACGAACTGGGGCAATATGTCGCCTCTTTACCCGATCTTATTTTGAAT
>JAHYJK010000021.1 GCA_019429225.1 Anaerolineaceae bacterium | reverse complement strand
CTTACAGTGTAAGTACAGCCAACAATATTATATCATATTCATAAAAATGTAGTATTTGTGTTCACTATTGGAATGGGTTAATATTTACTTCAACTACAAAATCACATGCACATTCATGATTTCAGCTTCCGGTGTACCCAGCTGGGATTCAAAAATTCCTCGAATTATTTCAATACCATTTGATAGTAAGTTTAACTACGCATGGGTTTAATTTCCGTAGTTATACTCCTCATATTGGAGTTACATCAATCCGGTCAAATTCCTCATGTGTACCTAAAAATCGAATGTACACCACACTATGCTGATAAACGACCACCACGACTATACGGTAGTGATTTCCTTCTATTTGGACTACGACCCTGTTGTTGGCTAAAAACTTGCATTCTTGTAAACTGCTTTTATGTCAGCAGGAGTTTTCCGGATTTATTGCTCAATATCACGAAATCATGTTTATAGAGGAACACTTGCATCCGGGTGCTTTTCCCAGAATTCACGAAGAATACGTCGACTGATTATCCTCAGGAGAAGATAGACTCATAAAGTTACCAAAATGGTAACAATTTATTTCATTTACCAAAGGTTTTTCTCTGCTCAATTTTCGAACTGATTCCCAATCACATCGAAATTAACCAGAGTCCTATGTTTTACCTCTAAAAAACACTTCAATAATAGGGCTTTTATCAACCAACTCATCGATGGAGTCAACCTGATCTCGATACCATTTGGTTTCCGGAGCGCTCATCAAATATCTACGATCTTCCCGATCAACAATTTCCACGGCTGTTGCTGGTAGTTCAATCTGCAAACTTTCTTTGCGGCAAAATGTAAACTCAGGATGTACTCGCAGGTTTGCCAACCAATCGCGTGGACTATATTGACCTTTAGTACCTTTTGAGTTCGGTGTTCCACAAATGATGATGCGACCATTCACATTGGTAAACCAGATCTCGATCCTTCTGGGCAACCCCGTTTTCGCGCCTATGGTAATAATATCGATGGTTCGATCGTTTTGAAGAGCATCTCGGACCTTTGTTTTAATATCCACAAAATAGTTTCCTTTTTCAATTGCTAATTGGCTCATTAATTGGATGCGTTTAAAACATTTTAATAGTTTCTACTTTGTTTATCAATTCGTTTTTCCATCACCACCAGTAAAATAATAAAACTTACCAGCATAAAACCCAATCCGCCAAAAAAGAACCAGCTGCCAATATTTGCCCAGTCAAAATCACCCAGTGCACGAAGGACTGCAACAAGGATGAGCAGAATAGAAAATCCTCGCGATTGTAGAATGAGTTTGGCAGCGATCCAGCGGGTTTCTGATAATATTTTGTTTTCAGAGACAGTTCTCGTCACAGATAATTCCTTTTTATCAGGTTGAATGAATAGTAATCATGAATTATATGGAATATTGAGTTACTGTGATCAAGTTGTATAACGCCGTTTTTTTCCGTGATCAATCATTGCATTAATGGTTCAAACGCAAACTGATCTTTCTACACTGTGTTGGATTAAAATTCAATATTGGGCAAAGGCAATAGCTTTCTTTTTTTTCATCGTTAAAACATAAAGGCCTGGCATGTACTTGCCAGGCCATATTAATTTATTGAGAAAGATTTATGGAACGATGGAAATGCGATTTTTTGGGCCAGGCTCTACCGGTGAATTCGCAGTCAAATATGCAACAAACGCATCCAGATCAACCTCACCGTACAATAGATCGGTACCAGCCTGCAATGCGGTAAATCCATCCCCTCCCCCAGCCAGGAAGTTGTTGACTGTCACACGGTAGCTGGCAGTGGGATCAACTGCTACACCATTAATCATTAAATCACTGACCTTACTGCCAATATCGGCAGAAGTCGTCCAGGTGTATGTCAGACTGTAAGAGATTTGCAGCATCCTTCCTGAACCATCGGATCCGGCTGTAGCTTGCTGTTCTAAAACTGCTTTCAGCTGTGCACCTGTCAAAGTCAGTGTCACCAGACTGTTGCTGAAGGGTTGCACCTTAAAAGCCTCGGCGTATGTGACTTGACCAGGTAGTTCTCCTCCGCTGATCTCATCGTAAAGCAGATTGGTACGGATACCACCCGGGTTTGTCATTGCTATCACAGCGTTTCCATTCGCAGGGTCAATGGTCGCGGCAAGTTGCGCATCGGCAATCACATCCCCCAGAGCTGATTCCTCCATGTTAGCTCCCCTTGTAATATCGACCGTAATCGAACCAACGACTCTGTTTGCTAACGGATCAGACGCTGTCCGGTATTGATCAAGCAGCGCTTTCATATCAGGATCCGGTACGGCGGTCAAATATGGTGTATTCACCTGGATGTTATTGGCAGTTCTGCCAATCACCTGTCCATTGGTGCCATCGATCGTCAGATCGATATCCGTCAGGTAACGACCGTTATATCCAGCGCCGGTCACGATCATTGGGTCATAATTTTTCTTGACCTGAACCTGACAGTTATAGGCATTGTGTGTGTGACCGGTGATCAGGGCATCAATCTCGGGATCGAGATTCATCACGACATTGGTGAAGAACGGGTCAGTCAATTTACATGAATTGATAGTTGGTCCAGCTCCAGCGCCATCGTGGAGTACGACGACAATGGCTTTGAGTTCCTCCGTGTCCTTGAGCACCTTGACATAGTGGTTGATGGTATCCACTTCAGCCTCGAATAATAATCCTTCGACACCTGCGGCTACCACGATCGTTGGTGTGGATTCAAGGGAGATGCCAATGAATCCCACTTTCACGCCATCGAATTCATACACACTATAGGAAGGGAAAAGCGTCATGCCGTTTTCCAGCTGGATTACGTTGCCAGCATGGTATTTGAACATAGCACCAGGAAACTCCGGAACACCTGGTATGCAACCATCCGTTGGATGACAACCGCCATTTTGCATACGTAGCAATTCCTGCCAGCCTTCATCGAACTCATGGTTACCTACATTGCTGAAATCGAAACCCATCAGGTTGAATGCCATTACTGATGGCTCGTCATGGAACAAAGCAGAAAGCAATGGTGTTGCCCCGATCAAATCACCGGCGGATACCTTGACAGTGTTGGGATTCGTCTCAACTTCAGCATTAACAAAGTTAGCCAGATACTCCGCTCCACCTCTGTAGTACCAGGTAGACTGATCAGTCGAACTGGGTTTTGTCAAACTTGGATCCAGCGCGCCGTGGAAATCATTGACGGCAAGGATTTGCACGTTGACAGATGCTGGTTTCTTTGCAATAACTGGTTGTGTTTGCACTGCAACTGTAAACAAAGCCAGAACGATAACAAGTACTAAAATTTTCTTTAGTTTCATTTTTATACGCTCCTTTGAATTTTTACAAACGAACAGGTAGATATATTGTTTGATCTTTTTTATTAATTGATTTTTTCCTGAACCCTCCTTAATTAAATAACAGACCGCTGAAGTTTGATTCATCTTCGGCAGTCTGGCGGTCTGCGCTGATTGCAATCGCAGATCCATGACTTTGCGTCTCCATCTCGCGGTGGGATTACCTTTTTCGGGTGATCAACCTACTTTGAAACACTCACTGAAAGAAATTTATTTTGTGTTCCAAGGGTAAATTTAGTATAGCAAATTCCAGCCCTAAAACAAGAGATATTTAAAAATTGCAGGTGGATGTGGTTATTGTTTATCTAAATAATCCTTCTCTGAGGCTGCCGACCTGAAAGTATGGGCAACGCCCGCACTTGTCCACTGCACACGATGTTAGGCGCGAAGATTGCCGTTGTTAGGGTTTCCTTGTGTAGTGCAAGCAAACCACGCCAGAAGAAAAAACTTTACTGGTGATAAGAGACAGACGGGTTTTGACCTTTATTTCTTTGAAAACAGGAATGCCGGTCCCAACCAGAACTGGATTTATATTAAACCAGTAATTATCAATTAGATTCGCTGCCATTAGCGAATGCCCGGCAGTCGGACTCCCAAAGATAAGAATTTCTTTTTCTGTACTTAGCTTGAGTTTGTTGATTTCATCAACCAAATTTTCACTGATTACCTGAGTGTTGATAAGGCTTTCTTCTTTCATCGTTTTTGACAGGACAATCTTTTTTACTTGTTTGTACCATTTTGAATGTTCGATATCATGTTTTGTTGGGTTCGGTTGATCTGCAGCGGTTGGCCAATAGCTTTCCATCAGTTGATATGTTTTTCTTCCATATAAGGCGATATCTGTTGCGAATATTCTCTCCGCGCCATAATCGAAAATTTCCTCATCCACATGGATCCAATCCATTTGGCGGTTTATCCCGGCTGCAAAACCATCCAGGGATATGTGCATAAATAAAGTTAAGTTTCCCATTTTTACTCCTGATAGTAAGTTGAGTTAGTCCCCTGCACGCTGGCTGCACGCTGTGTTAGTTGACTGTTCTCTGCCTTGTTCGATAACTGAGATGAACTGTACCATCGCGAAAGCGGTGTTCCTCCAAAAGCTCGAGATCCAATCGCACGTTATCAGGCAGGGCTGATTTACCTCCTCCCACAAGAATGGGAATAAGGAACAAATGAATCTCATCAATCAACCCTGCCCGGAAGGCATGGGCGGCAAGTTCAGGCCCCCCAATGAGGATGTCAGCTTCGCTGTCTGCTTTAAGTTGTCGAATCGCTTCTGGATTGAATGTTTGCGAAAGCTGCGTCTTGCGAGTTGATATAGTCTCCAATGTTGTGGAGTACACAATATTGTTAGCAGCCTGCCAGATCTCAGCGAAGTTACGCATGAGTGTAGACTCTGCCGCCAGATTGGGATCAGTCTCCCACACCATCATGGTTTCATACATTTGACGTCCGTAGAGATGAGTGCGCATTGTTCGTACGAGGTCAGTGATAAACGTGAAATATTCCTCACCTGGGTCTGTCCAGTCAAACTTACCATCTTGATCCTCAGTGTATCCATCAAGTGATGTATTCGCCACGTAAATTAAATTGGTCATATTCGACCTCCATCCGCCTGTATTCAAATTTCTTCAACAAATCACTTAAATATTTTCCCATCCAACTTCAAAACATTGGACTCATCACGATGGATTCCATCTGAGCCGGCCATTGTCCCCGATTTCTGCACCATTCTTGATTACGTAAACAACTGCCATAGCATGACCACGGTCCATACCGTAATCTTCCTTAAGTCATGCAATGATGTCACCAGCTTTTGTCTTCGGGTTGTCAAAACCTTTTTCTCTTGCCATCGCAATAAAATCATTAGGGGTTTTGCCGGTTTTTTCTTCTATCAAAGATTCAACTCCTTTTGGGGGTGCGAATCCCCCCAGTCAGTGTGTACGCTTTGTTGGGCAGTGTGGGAGTCAGTGATTGTCAATCAATCGCAAACTCCATATTTAAGAATTTGCGAGAAAGATCATAACAGCAATCAGAATACCAAGAACGATAAAAAAAATAAGACGGCTGTTGCCAATCACCCATGCGGCAAGACCAACTTTATATCCCAATGATTCCAATTTAGACTTGAGTTCTCCAACAGTCGGCTCCGTCAAAGTGCTCCCATCGGGAAAGACTAGCGTAGGTACGCTTTCATTACCGTTATTGATAGCGCGTACGCGAGCGGCGGCATCGCCATCCTGATGAATATTAATATATTCAAACTTAACCTTCGATTGTGTTAGTAACCCTTTGACCGGCCCGAGGGATGGGCAGATTGGGTGACCGTAGACAATAATTGTGTCTGGCATTTATCACACTCCTAATAAAAGTATGCTATCTGCAATAATATCTGGTTATTTCAAATAATCAACTGCAACCTTATCTTAATTAATACACAATCCGGATCTGTGGAAATTGAGAACGTAATCCGGCCAATGCTAACAAACGTGCCGATTGGTTCAATTGCGCCAGCATTTCCATTTCCCGGGTGGCGTTGGCAGACTGTAACAATTCAATTTTCAGGGCTTCTATTTTGGGATGGGTACCACGGAAGTGCGCTCATGAAGTTGATTTTGCCCCAATTGGAATTAAAAAGCACCTCCAATTTAAATAGGCACTTTTTCACTCAAACATATATTTTCATCCTGCATCACAGTATTGAACATAGATCCGTTTATCTAATTCGGTCAGTTTTGAAGAGAGAATAATATTTTTCCTAGATTTTCGAATTTTATTCCAATTCTTTTAGAGCGCGTTCCAATAAATCATTGACTTCTAGTTCATCTGCCCATTTTCGTAAATAACCCAGATCAAGCGTGCCAGCGCGGGTTTTTAAAACCCCAAGAATGTCACGCCATTGACGCTCCGACACCTCACCACCTAGATGATACCATTCAAGTTTCGCCAGGATGGTGTCCTCGGGGCTGGCAAATTTTGCACTGACTTCAGTTTCAAAAAAAAAGGTTTGCTTTTGGGATCGGATAAGCTGGGATTGCAGAAAGGGGCGTGGCTGGGGAATGAAAACGTCCACCTTGAACATGGTTTCCCGATGAATGATGTTAAAACTGGAATGACGCTGGATGGATTCAGCGATCATCTCATCGTCTAAATAGAATTCACCATGTAAAGCTGAAACAAATGGTTGGAGATGTTCAATTCGCATTTCGGCGACGATATCCGAATCCTGGGTAGTACGTACCATGCCGTAAAGGGTGCTGGCAAGTGATCCACCAATGAGATATGGAATCCCGAGATTTTCGAGAACTTGGGTGACTTTGAGTGTGACCTCAATCGGTTCATTTTGCATCAGGTAACGCTCCATAAACCTTACATGCAATTTCCTCGCCGAGTAGTAAACCCGCCAGCCTGCGGCGCAATTCGGTTTCGCTACTCTGAGGATACTGAGAACGTAACCCGGCCAATGCTAACAAACGCGCCGATTGGTTGAGCTGCGCCAGCATTTGCATTTTTCGGGTGGGGCTGGCTGATCGCCACAGCTCAATTTGCAGGGCTTCCATTTTGGGATGGGTATCAGGGAATAACGCGCTCATCAATTAAATTTTACCTGAATTGGAAATAAAAAGCACCTTCCAATTTGGGAAGGCACTTTTTCAAACGAATCCATATCTTTATGCCTGCATCACAGTATGGAGTTTACATACTTTTATAAAATTCATTCTGAGATTTGCCAGAAGAGGTCACTTTTCTTGTCCGTTTTCCAATTAAAAGATCAGCAGGAATTCCGAGACCAGTGTGTAACAGCTGGATCATTCGTAGGGATAGTCCGCGTTTATGGTTTAATACTTCAGAAACGCGCTCCTTGCTGCCCATGTATTGAATCAAATCGGAACGGCTTAATCCTCGGCTTTCCATATAATACTCAAGCACCTGAACCGGATCATCCGGCTCAGGGATTGGATAGTGTTTGGATTCATAGGCTTCAACCAGAGTCACCAACACATCCAAACGATCGCCTTCCGGTGTACCCGGTTGGGATTCTAATAAGTTCTCGATTTCTATCAATGCCGCTTTATAGTCAACTTCATTGCGAATAGGTTTAATTTCCATAGTCTTACTCCTCATATTGTAGTCACATCAATCATGTCATACTCTGAATGTGTTCCTACGAAGCGGATGTAAACCACTCCATGTTGATAAACAACCACTACCACAATTCGGTAATGATTTCCTTTGATATTGAACACAACTCTGTTCTTGGCTACGAAACTGGCATTTTTGTGTATTGCTTTGATGTCAGCAGGAGTTTTCCAGTTTGCTTGCTCAACATCACGAAACCACGCTTGCAGAGGAACACTTGCGTCCGGGTGCTTTTCCCAGAATTCACGAAGAATACGTCGACTGATGATCCTCATGAGAAGATCATAACATAAAGTTACCAAAATGGTAACAAGAAATAATAACAAAAACCCCTGGTTTCCTTAAAAACCAGGGGTTTTTCCTCCGAACTTACATCTCTATGCCTGCATCACAGGCCTAAATTTATATCCATAAATAATGATGCCACGATCATCCATGTCGGTGCGGATTTTACGGGTGACCATTTCCACGGGCATCCCAATTTCCACATGCTGTTCACCCAGGTCAGTCAGTTGTGCGGTTACCACAGGTCCTTCTTCCAGTTGCACCAAAGCCATGGTGTACGGAGCAGATTGTTCATATCCAGTTGGAACATTGGTCATCTGTGTAAAGCTATACACCTGACCGCGACCGCTGAATGAAAATTGTGTTTTTGCTTCTCCACCGCAATATGGGCAAACATCGCGAGGAGGAAATATCTTAGAACTACAATGGGGACAAACTTCACCCACCAATGCATAACGTTGTTTTTTTAATCTCCAATGACGAGGTACTTCCATTATTCTTTACTCCTTTTCATCCATTTTGATGATCTATGCCAGTTTAATCTTTAACTTCTATCAAATCCTATCAAAAAACCTTTTTTGCGATCTTCTTAATCTGTTCTAATGAAAAAAATCCTGAGTCAGTATGAGAAGAATTACCCGGGCATTCTTTCCAGTACATGAGTGACCGCAGTTGATGCGGGACCACCCAGACTCTGCACCAGTGCCAGGCGGGCATCAGGTATCTGATTTTCCCCTGCTTCTCCGCGTAATTGCAGCACAGCTTCTACTAATTGATAAGCACCCGTAGCACCCAGTGGATACCCGCGTGCTTTCAGTCCTCCCATGGTATTGATCGGTAAGTCACCTTTTAAAGTAAGTTTGTCCCCCATCCCCAATTTCCAGCCTTCTCCACGCGGTGCAAACCCGGCAGCTTCCAGCGAAAGCACCCCATACACACTGAAGGCATCATGCAGTTCGAACAAATCCACATCACTCGGTAAAATACCGGCTTGAGAACAGGCATTCTCGAGTGAGACGCCCGCAGCGCGAAAAGCCAATGGGTCGGGACGGTCATGCAGTGCCAGTGTATCGATGGCGACATCCGATCCGATCACCCGTACCAGTGGATGGTCTACTTTGCTGGCTATTTCCGGTGTGGTCAGGATCAGTGCAGCAGCACCATCACCATACGGGGCGATATCAAACATGTTCATCGGGGAAGAGATCATCCCGGCTTTTGCATACACTTCTGGGCGGATAGCTTTGCGGAAAAGAGCGTTGGGATTGTTGACCGCATTGTTGTGTCCAATGAGCGGGAATGCACCAAATGCCATCCGCTCCGCTTTGGGATTTTCATACAGGTAGCGCTGCATCAGCAGTCCAGCCTGGCTGGTAAGGGTCTGACCGATATAACTTTCGTAGTCGTAATCCATCACCAGTTTGGTCGGTTCATCCATGCTATCGCCAGCCAGATCGGTATATTTCTCCATCCCCAACGCCATGGCAATATCCACCCAGCCGGATGCGACTGCCAGATATGCCAATCGGAAAGCTGCAGCTGAGGAAGCCTCACCTGCTTCGACTGTGTATGATTCGACACCTTCCATAAATGTATTATCGGTGACCATGGCTCCCAGGTTTGCCTGGTGCGAAGCCATTGAAGCAATCAGATTACCAATATAAACAGCTTCAGGAATTAACCAGCCAGAATCTTTTTTAGCTGCCTGCACAGCCCTGGCAGAAATATTGCGCAGGGATAAATCCCAATGTTCACCTACCGGAATTTGACCGATACCAGCGATAACAACTTCACGCATCATTCCTCCCTTATCGCATGGTTAATGTACCGCGCATGCGGGTGTAGGTTGCATAATCAATTTCTGTGCGACGGGCAATGTAATCCTGTGTTTTCAAGGCTTTATCACGTCGTTCCAGAATTCTATCGGTCACAGTAATATCCATCGCATCCGACCCGGCTCCTGAACCGAAAGAGACCAACAGAATGCGGTCACCCGGTTCTGCTTCGTCTAAAATGGCTGTCAAACCAATAATGGCAGCGCCAGCATAGGTGTTTCCAATCACTGGCGATAATAAACCGGTTTTGTATTGTTCTTTGGAGAAACCTAACAATCCAGCTACACGCTGTGGAAATTTTGTATTCGGTTGATGAAAAACTGCGTATTTATAATCGGCTGCGGTGGTATTCATGGCTTGCATCATGTGTTTTCCCGCTTCTGTGATGTGTTTAAAGTAAGCCGGGTCTCCCGTGAAGCGTTGTCCATGTTCTGGATAATTCTGTTGTGGTCTGCGCCAGAAATCTGGTGTGTCGGTCACATAAGAGAAGGTGGCATTGATGGTAGCAACCGCTTCTTCTGCCGGGCTTAGTATGAATGCAGCCCCACCAGCAGCGGCGGTATATTCCAATGCGTCACCCGGTCGGCCCTGAGCAGTATCCATACCGATTGCCAGTGCGTATTTTGCCATTCCGGAACCGACAAATCCAATAGCGGCGACCATTGCTTCGGTCCCAGCTTTGCAGGCAAATTCCCAATCACCGGCTTGAATGTGGGGGGAACAACCAATCGCTTCACCAACAATGGTGGATGAAGGTTTTACGGCATAGGGATGGGATTCACTGCCAATCCAGACCGCGCGGATGTCTTTTGGATCAATTGCAGCTCGTTTTAAAGCATTTCTGGATGCTTCGATCGACATGGTAATAGTATCTTCATCAAACCCGGGAACTGCCTTTTCTTTGATTGGCAATCCTTCTCCATCTCCACCTTTCCACAAACGAGCAACCTCTGTAGCTGGCAATCGATATCGAGGGACATAAGCTCCATAACCGAGAATACCCACCGGATTTCTGGGTTTTAACAAAATTGGATCAGTTGCATAATCATTCATCATTAATTTATTTTCTCCATTCTGCTAATATTTCCTGGGCGCGTTCGACCCGAACATTTTTTTCTTGCGCTAATTGGGCTGCCAACCGAGAAATTTCTTCTCCTTCAGCGCCGGCTGTGATGGCCACCTGACGGGCATGCAGACTCATATGTCCACGTTGGATACCTTCGGTGGCTAAAGCCCGCAAGGCAGCCAGATTTTGGGCTAACCCAGCTGAGACGATAATCTCAGCCAGTTCCTGAGCATTCTCAACTTTCATCAATTTCAGAGCAGCCTTTGCCGTGGGGTGAACCCGCGTTGCGCCACCCACCGTTCCAACCGCCATGGGCAGCTCGATGGTTCCCACAAGGTTGCCATCCTTATCCTTTGCCCAGGTGGTCAGACTGGTATAGTTACCGGATCGCGCGGCATAAGCATGCGCGCCGGCTTCCACTGCCCGCCAATCATTGCCGGTGGCAATCACAATCGGGTCAATAGCGTTCATGATGCCTTTATTATGGGTGGCTGCCCGATATGGATCCACGGCGGCAAATGCCCAGGCAGCGATAATGCCATCCCGGACTTCTTCAGCCGAAAAATCACCAAACGCCAGATTTTCTTTCAGTATTGTCACTCTGGCTCTTGCCAATCGCCTGTCAGCCAGGTTAGAAAGAATGCGTAAATGTACTTTACCGCCTGTTAACGCTTCAATTTGTGGAGCAAGTGTCTCAGCTGCTGTATTGACGGCATTCGCACCCATGGCATCGCGCACATCAAAGATCAGATGCACTACCAGGAATGGACCGATAGGGGTGTCATCCATCACGCGTACCTCAATATCGCGCGGTCCACCCCCATATTTACTCAGTACCGGGTCAACCTTGCTGGCTCTATCCAATAAGTCTTGTTTGGCTTCCAATATCTTGAAGCGGGCGCTATGGATTTCATCCAGATCAATGACCTGAATCTGGGCAATCATTTCTGGCGCCGTGGTATGGGCAAAGAAACCACCAGAGGAACGAGCCAGTTTGGCCATGTAGGATGCACTGGCAACCACGGAAGGTTCTTCCAGCACCATAGGGATGAGTACATCACGACCATTGATGATGAAATTGTGAGCAATTCCCAAAGGTAGACTGAAGGTACCAATCACGTTCTCGATCATGTGATCAGCCTGCTCAATTGTCAGTCCATTTACACCACTCAAAACCGATATGGTTTGAGGATCCAAATTCTGGGTTCTTTGCAGCCAGGCATGTCGTTCTTCCAGGCTCATGTTATAAAATTTTTTCTCATCTCTCCCTGTTGTGGGCTCCATGCATCCTCCGGATTTTCATCCATTTCTTGCTTACCGGACAAATTGTAGTGGACAAAGGCTGGCAAAAACTATCAACTTTCATTTGGCTTTATGATTTATGCCATTTTTTATCACCGTTTTATTGCCGCTCAGTCGAATGAGCTTTTTAAATGTCAATAAATCGATTTTAATATCAACAATATACAAAATCGATTTATTGTATAAACTTTGTATTATTTATTTATAATGATATTAAAGCGTGAATGTGTCTCCAGGTTTTAAAACATGTACCTGGCAATCGACTTCACTTTCTACTTTTTCTGACCATGCCTGTCCATCTTGCTCAATTAAGTCCCAGGTATTGAAATGAATGGGGATTATATGTTTAGGATGAATTAACTTAACAGCTCGTAACGCATCTATAGGCCCCATGGTGTAATTGTCTCCAATGGGAATCACAGCCAGATCGATTCCTTCTTCTCCAATCAGCTGCATATCCCCGAAAAGACCCGTATCACCCGCCAGATAAATCTTCTTGTGGTCGTTGGTGGTCAGCAGGAAGCCAGCCGGGTTTCCTCCGTAGGATCCATCCGGTAGGGCAGATCCGTGCAAAGCCAGCGTAAGCTTGAGATAACCAAATGGATATTGGAAGCCACCTCCCAGATGCTGGCCATGTGTTTTCTTGACACCCTGCTTCACGAACCAGTTTACGATCTCAAAATTGGAGATCACTTCGGCATGGGTGCGTGCGGCAATTGCGATACTATCGCCCACATGATCTCCATGCCCATGGGTAATCAACAAGTAATCGGCCTGAACCTGTTCGGCTGTGATGGGGGAAGCTGGGTTTCCACTGAAAAATGGATCGATGATCAGTTGATAGCCAGATGTATTCACTCCCAGTGTCGCGTGCCCATACCAGGTAATTTGTGTACTCATATTTCCTCCTGAACGAAAAGATTACTCAACAACAAATTCAAATTCACTGGAAATGATCTCGTTGCCTGCCACATCGTAAATTTTGATGTAGACCGTGTGTTTTCCAGCGTTTATGCTTATAGGATAACTATACGGCATTTGGGTGTTGTTGCCAACGATTTTTCCATCCAGCCACCACTCAACTCGCTCAATCCCGGTACTGTCAAATGCTTCCGCCTGTAATGTGATGGTACCTTGTGAGGACCTGGGTATGGTTCGACCTGCTGTTGGGTAAATGATCTTGCCGGTGGGGGGTGTGTTATCCACAGACACCTGGATGGTGTGAGTATCCACCTGGAAATCCTCACGGATCACCATCAAACGCATGGCATACAGACCATCATCAATCCCGGTGGTGTCCCATTCCACAATCTTTCGTTTGGAAATCTTGCGGGTAAGATCTTCACCAATCTGTAACCAGCTTGCCGGATTGAGTCCCTGTCCAATCTGGATGCGATAACTGGTCAAATCCTGAGTTTGCACGGTTCCCATGATGTCTACAATCCCACTCACGTAGCTATAGTTAGCTGGTGATATGATCAGTGCATCTTCAGATGGTTTGGGAGCCTGGATTAAGTCGTAATCTTTAGGTGGCACGGCGATGCGATTGGCAATAGCCCAGTCCAATGCATCTTCCGGAACCAGCATGTAGGTTCTGGTTTCAACCATATCTGCCGGTGTGAACACAGTAGCCAGCAATCCAGTTTCCCGATTGATTTCGTAACTCTTGAAAAGATTATCGTATCCAGCCGGTTGGGCCCCATCAATAAAAATTTCAGAGATGGTGGCAGGGCATTCCCGGGTAGGTCTCAACCCTGATAAATTACAAACCACAACTTCGCTGATACCGGAGGGCTTTTCCCAATTCTCCACCGGAACATTCTGGTGCAACCACTGCATCATCGCATACCAGACACCCCCAGCGATTTTAGGATTCAATTCAATGGGGTCGGTTTCAGACTGTCCAAACCAGATCACGCTGACATATTGAGGGGTATAACCAGCCGTCCAGATTTCATCCTTCATAAAGGTAGTACCAAACTTAGCCCCGCTGGGGCGTCCTAAATCCAGCAGGTTGGGATATCCCAGTGTTGCCCGGCGCTCGTAATCGTCTCTGAGGATATCATGGGTCAGATAAGCCAGTTGAGGGCTCAGGATTGCCTGGAAATCTGTCTGGAATTCATCCAATACCAGACCATCCCCCATTTCCACCTGTCGCAATAATTTTTGCTCAATCAATCCATTGGCTGGATTTTTGTTTCCGTAATGCGTACCAAGGGTGGCGAAAATACTGTAGAAATTTGCCACTTCTACAATGGTGGTATTTTCACCAGAGAAGAGCATTTCCTGAACTGGATCAAGGTTACTGATGGTGGTCAAACCGAATGAATTGGCACTGCGTGATACGACATCAAAACCTATTTGATCGAAAAGCCGGTTCACACCGGTTAAATAATCATTGGCAAGTGCACTTCGAAATCGCATTGGACCTTTGTATGCTTCAATTGGCAATTGATAAGCAGATAAATTGTCGGATAAGTTTGCCGGGATATCCCAAACCTGTGTGGCTGGGGAGAATCCCCTGGCGAAGGCATTCACGGCAATTAACGGCGTCAGAATAGTACCACCTTGTTTGCGCGTATTACTGGGTGATTCTCCGTCTCCACTCAAATCACCAACCATTGCAAGGATTTCACCAGTGCGTGGGTCCAGGATGATCCCGCTGCCCATCAATTCAACACCATCGATAGCCTCATCAAACAGCGAGGGCAAAAAACGATCTGGGGGACAGCTGGCAATATTACTTTCAGATCCATCCACCCGCTTCAATTGAGTGATCAATGTGCACTTTAATGCTTGCTGAATATCGTGATCCAGGGTTGTGGTCACTCTGAATCCACCCAGTTCCACTCGTTCTCTCCCATACAATGCATACAATTTGTTCATTACCAGAGCAGAAAAAGCTGATGCGATTTGATCCTGTTCCTGGATTTCAGAAACAATTACCAGCTCTGACTTTATGGCAGTATTGAAATCTTCATCGGAAACAAATCCCTCTTCATGTAATTGTGTTAACAAATTCTCCTGGTTTTCCAGAGCTGCCTGGGGGGCATCCAATGGGTTAAGCGCAGGTGTAAGCGAGGTGGATACCAATAACGCTGCTTCTGCCAGATTCAATTCGCTGGCATTCTTATTCAGATATAAACGTGCGGCTGCATCAACGCCGATGGTATTATGACCATAAGCACTGCTGTTCAAATACCACTCCAGCACCTGTGCTCTGCCATATTTTTCGGTGATTTGAGCGGCTAGCAAGCGCATGCGTAAAATCCGGTTCAGGTTCTGCGGCTCATCCCAAAGCAGTAATTTTTCAACCAATCGCTCGGCGATCGTTCGGTCAGAATCGGTTGAGAGCAAATTTCTGTTATAACCGGGACTGCTCCAAAAATCAGGTTGATAAACAGCTACGGTGAGCTGCACAACATATGGGCTGATAAATTCGGGCAGATTAGGATCCAATGGCAGAAAGCGTCTCGGATTACCAGCTTCTTCCAGATGATAGATTTCATTCTCGTTATTTTTATCCAACAGGACCGTAGGATATAGCAGGATACCATTTTCTGGATCAAGGTATGCAGGAATCCATTCAGTGGATGGCAAGCCCGTTGTCAATTGTGTGTAATAGTAGCCGATGATGACCGGAATACTGGTAACAACAATCAACAGAACAATGAGTGAAACCAGGCTTACCTGCCGAAGTGAACGCCGCGTTTTGACGGACTTTTGTGATCGTCTTCTTTTTCTCTCTTTAACGATGAGGAGTGTTTGTAAGCGTGATTTCATTGGATCAGGATCAATCACTGGGTAGGTGTGATGGTAGCAGTTATGGTAGGAGTAATTGTGGGTTTGATCGTTTGAGTATTTGTAGGTGTTCTGGTTGTCGGCAATGGCGTTCTGGTATAACGGGTAGGTGAGGGCGTTTCACTGGGCGTGGGTGTTGCCGTGTAATACTGAAGGAGATAGAACTCGGCAGTCGCCTTCCACTCCGGTAATATGGCTTCGGGATCTAATTCCAACATGCGTTCCCAATCTCGTTTGGCGACATCGTTTTTCAATTCTTCTAAAGCAATCGCCCGAACAAAGTACATGTGGGCAAGTTCGTTATCATTCTCCGCCAGTTTCTGGCATTCACTTGCCTGTTGATACGCATTCCCTGGCTTCTTCAATGGAAAATTGGCTTCGCTGAGTGTGATGCAGGCTTTGAAGGATTTGGGCGCCAGTTTGAAGGCGCGCGCGTAATCTTCAAATGCTTTTTGATATTCTTCCATGGCGGTGTAAATCACGCCCCGCTGTGTAAAACCTTCATAATAAGCTGGATCTCGCTCCAGGATTGCATTCAATAAATCAATGGCTTCTTCAAAATTATCGTTGGCTGCATAGGCAGTGGATAACAGAATCTCGGATTCGGGGTCAAAAGATGTATTGTATCGGGTATAAATCAACAAAGGATCAAGCGATGCTTTGGGATTGCCACTCACCTGAAAAATTTCACCCAGAAATTTGTATGCATCCAGAAGTGTCAAGTCTTTTTCCAAAGCTTTTTCTGTGTAATCGATGGCTAAGTTGAATTCATTCTCAGCCAAAGCAATCCGCCCTTTCGCCAGGTCGAGCAGCGGTGTATTGGGTAGAAGAATCTCCACATCCTCCAGATATTCACGGGCTGATTCGATATCTCCTTCCTTAACATAAGCCTGCAAAAGCGCCAGATAAGCTTCTCCATAATCCGGATCAAGATCAACACTGGTGAGAAGATCTTCTACTGCCAATTCAATGCTATCTTCACGCAGCAGGTTTATTTTAGCCCTGCCGTAATATCCCGGAGCAAAATCAGGATCGAAATTGATGGCTTCTTCGTATGCTGTCATAGCATTCCTGAGTTCGCCAATTTGAAAATAAGCCTCTCCTAGATGGTAATATATATCGGGGGCATCTTTTTGAGATTGAAGCGCCTGGTTGAAATATTTGATCGCCTCTGACCAATCATTTTTCTGATAATTCCTCATCGCGATACTGAAAGCTTCAACAATCGGATGTGGTGTAAAGACGTAGATAGGGGTAGGTGTGTAAGTGCTTTGCAGAATATTCCAGGGAGCGGTAGGCTCGATTATTCTGGGGGTAAGCGTAATGGTGGTGGTTGGGCTGGCAGGGTAGGTAGGTGTAGGCACAGCCGTTCCCATAACAGCCATGTTATTGCGTCCACGGAACAACCATAGGCGATTGGATTGTGCCGCCCAGACGATGAGGATGATCACAGCGACAAGTCCAACAAAAGAAAGACCAACTTTCACCCAGGGAACTTTTGGTGTAGGTTTTTCCACCGGACCCAATGGTGGTAATTGCCACTTGCGTTTTTGAGCCTCAAAAGGAATAGCCAGACTTTCATCCACTGGCAGATCACCCAGCATGATCAATCCCCGCCGCGCCAGTTTATTTTGCGGATCGAGTTTAAGGGTCTGATTGAGACAATAGCGCCGCTCTTTGACACTGTCTACCACGCCACTCATCCACAACCAGTAATCCGGATTTTCCTGGTTTTGCTTCAGCAGCCGCGTTAATAGATCTTTACCACGGGCACGATTTCCCGCATCGATCGCGCTCTGGGCTTCCTGAAACATCTTCTCTTCGGCAGTTGTCATGCATTGAGTTTAGCATAGCCGCAAATGCACGACAAGGGAAATTGGCAAAAGAATCTTCCTCCTAATTCATGGTATCATTCCAAAAATGAAATCAAAATTCATATATCAACTCATCATCATCTTTATGTTATTTCTTTCAAGCTGTGTTCCCTCCGGCCAGCTCACCTTGCCAGACAGTGTTTTCACGAGCACACCCGTGACACCCACTATCGCTCCAACTCAAACCCCCACAATCACATCAACACCTACCCCACGCCTGACCTCCACGCCCTTACCTTCCCCAACATCAACCCCGCGTGTGCACACCATCAAATCAGGAGAAACGTTGCTGGGGATTGCCTGGTTTTATAACGTATCCCTGGACGAGTTGAAAACCATGAACCCGGATGTCAACCCCAACATCATGATCGTCGGCACCGACTTGCTGATCCCGGTTGCAACGCTTGCGCCAACTAATCTGACACCGGAACCCACTCCCATCCAATTGCCTCTTGAAGGCTTGAACTGTCTGCCGGATGCAGAAGGTGGTGCCTGGTGTTTTGTGTGGGTCATCAATACTTCATCCGAAGCCTATGAAAATGTGACCATCAGTTTTAACCTGGCTGACTTACAGGCATCTCAGGTCTTTTCCAGTCATAATACATCTCCCTTGAACATCCTTTTGGCTGGCGAGAAAATAGCGGTAGCGATATATTTCCCCGGTCCAGTCCCACAGCCATTTCAAAAGAGTGCCCAGTTTGTTTCAGCGGTTCCTTACAATCCGGAATCCGGTCGTTATCTCCCCATTAATGTCGAGGTGAGTTCTGATATTTCCTCCCTTGAGAATCACCTTATCACCATTGCTGGAGAATTCACTCTGGATAATCCTGCTTCCAATGTCACCATTGTGGCCGTCGCGCTGGATGAACAGGGCAATCTTGTTGGCTTACGAAGCTGGCAATCATCATTGTCCGCACCGGCTAAACACGGCGAATTTCAAATTGACTTGGCGGCTGTGTCCGGCAAGATCGCGGAATATCTTTTATTTGCCGAAGCCCAACCTTAAAAAATTACCAGATCAGGTAGCTATCATTGACACACAATGGCTCACCACCCGGCACATTCAGGCATAAGGAATAGGTCAACACGCTGCCATTCTGTACCCGTTTAATCGCAGGAATGGTGATTTTGCTGATGCCATATTCGTCTGTGGCGGGTACATCGTAAAAATATTCATTACCATCGGGTAATGTGATTTTCAATTCGGCTGCAATGTTTTGAAGGGGAGTACGATTTTCGGTACGCAAAACCTGAATTTGCAATTCCTGTTCTTCATTTAAAGACACATGCGATGATTTTTCCTGAATGAGAATTGTGACTGTCTGGGCGGTATATTCAAAATGAACCACCTGTTCGGTCTGGATGTTCATGGTCTGAAGAAATTCTTGCCCTAAAGGCACCATTTTTACTGCCTGATTGCTGGGGAGATAATCCAGGCAGTAATTCTGAAAACATTGTCGAATGTGATCGCCATCTTCATAAACCTCACACAACGGACTTCCGGAAAGTTCTCTGCCGCCATGTTGGATGATAAATTGATCAAATACGGAAGGAACATGGAACCCATTCGGGCTATTAACCACATAAAACACCATGTTGTCATCCAGGGAGTAGAGTTGCGGGCCAGGTTGATCCTGTTTCACCCCAAGACGAACAGGCACATCCAATAAATGGATTGTTTCAGGCAAGGCTGGATTGCCGATAAATACGGCATTCTGGTAAACCTGTTGAATCAATCCGGGTTGAATTTCAATCGGAGCGGTTAACGGTTCACCAAAAGCATCCAGTTGTTCAAATCTCTTAATAAAACTCAGGAATGGCATGGAGACTGTGTTGGCATTGAGATTTACACCTGCTCCTTGCCTGGCAGTGAATTTGCATTTTTCGTCACAGGTGTAAGCACCGTAAGCTAATAGCTGACCCTTATCATCAGGATCACTCATCTGGCGATAAAAACCAATATTTTCAAAGTATTGCTCGATCCTTTTTTCCTGCAGGTTGTATCGAACAGGTGTGAGTAGCTTCCCGGTGATAGATTCTCCTCCCAATTGCTGGTAAAGAGGCATGAATCCTTCATACACCGCGAGTATCGCATTCGAGTTAGCTTCATTTACAAAAGCATTTCCACCGAACATCGCGCCGATGGGGAAGAAGAAATAACCTTGATTTTGACTTAAATTTTGATTGAAGCACATCAAAGCATTCTCAGTATATTGGCATTGGTTTTCTTCCCAGGAAAAAACTTCTGAAATGACAGGTCCAAGGATTTCAACGCCACCCATTTTCCTGTAAAAATCCCGAAAGGATTTATCAATGCCATAGACTCTATTATTGGATCCTCTCAATTCTCCGCTACTGCAAGCAGCAAGGAAAAGGGACAGGAATATGAAAGAAAAAAGAGTTTTGTAGAAAATGGCTTTGATTTTCACAATGATCCAATAATTTCAATTAAATTGAAAGCAAACAATAGTTATCCCCAAAAAGTATATCAAATTCATCCTTTAATAACAATCGACACCACCCGTTTTATTAGGATGATACCAATGGATGGGATTGTTCAGAAATAACTGAATGAGTTAATTGGAATTTTTGATCCGCAACCTCAAATCGGATTCGTACATGTTCTGCAATCCGATTTCTAATGGGGTGAGAGGGTAGAAATTTAATTTTTCTCGAGCCAGCGTTAAATCTGCACACATACGGCTGGGACCGCCATCATTGCGGGTATTGTATACCACTTCCGGGCTTTTTCCTGTTATTTCCGCCACCAGACGTGTCAATTCACGCACGCTCGTTTCTCTACCACTCCCAAGGTTGATCGTCTCACGATTGATATTGCTGGTAGAAGAAGCGGTCATCAGTCCATTTACAACATCGTCAATGTAAATATAATCTCTGGTTTGGGTACCATCACCATGTACAACCAGGGTCGAGTTCGAATGCGCTTGCTTCAGAAAGTATGGGATCACCGGAGGATGGGTGGGTGGTAATTGTTGTCCTGGGCCATAGGCATTGAAAATACGCAGATTAACGGTTTCAATTCCCCACAAGCCGCCAATGGTGTGAATATAATATTCAGCGGAAAGTTTGGAAACCGCATAGGGTGAGCGAGGTTGTGGAATAGCGGATTCTTTCACCGGTTGGGAAGATTGGTTTCCATAAATAGCACCTGAGGAGGTAAAAACCACACGGCGAACCCCTACATCCCGCATGGCTTCCATTAAAGTGACGGTTCCACCGACATTGACCAGGTTATATTCCCGGGGATACAAAACTGATTCAGGTACAACCACCCGAGCAGCGACATGGTAGACACAATCGACATCCTGCAATAATGTCCACAATTTTGGTCGATCGTTGATATCTCCCCGGATGAATTCAACATCTGGTAATAATCTGTCAGGATCACCCGTCGAAAGGTCATCTAAACCCCTTACAGAATGACCTTCTTTCACCATTTTGTTTGCTAATGCAGAGCCGATAAATCCAGCGGCGCCAGTGATAAAGATGCGCATAATCACCTATTTTTTTACGAATGAATGAGATTTTATCAGACTATAATTTTTAGTTCTCTTACCTTAATCTGCTAATACCAAGTTTAACTCATTATAGCATAACCAATTTCTACTCAATTAAAAACCACTGTCTATTTTAATCCAGCATAAATCTCTCGCTTAATTTCCTAATTCCGGGAATATTCATATAATTAGGAAGAAGGTTGATTTAGCAATGAAAAAATTATGAAACATATTATCGAAGACTTTAATCCCTTATCAGGAAAAAATGACATAACCACCGCCATCCGTGAGGTGATCAAATATTATGGTGTCAATCTCAGTGAGGAGATGCTGTTTGGGTTGGGTGCCGGTTTACATTTCTACTACTTCAATATGCGTAGTCTGCCACATCCAGTCATTGGAGGCAGAATGCTTCCCAGAAAATTTGAAGAGAATCTCACCCAGCACAGCCATATCAATATCCAAATAAAAACTGAGGAAGATGAAAAATCGGCCTGGAATTTACTGAGGAGTAAACTCATTCTTGATCATCCAGTCATTGTGTATGTGGAAATGGCTGAACTGGATTATTTACACATGCCACCGGATCAGCGTTTTGGGAGCCATTGTGTCACCGTATTTGGTTTTGATGAAGAAGAAAATGTAGCCTATGTGTCCGATCGTGATCAGGTTGGGTTTCCGATTACTGTATCTCCACATGAACAACCGCAGAGTTTTCATATCGTACCACTCCCAGAACTCTCCAAAGCGCGTATATCCAATTTGGAACCTTTTCCTCCGGATAACATCTGGCTGGAGATTGAGTGGAATTATTATCATTTTCTTACCCGCTTTCAGATCTTTTCTGCCATCAAGGAAAATATGATCCAATTTCTAAATGCCCCCCACACCAATGAAGGCTTGCGGGCGATCCATTTATTTGCCCGTTCCATGGACAAATGGAGAAATTGGAGCGCAGCCAGACTAAACCGAGCAGCGTTGAATGCATTTATCATGATTGATCAAATTGGGGGAACTGGCGGAGGTGCCTTCCGAAAAATGTATGGGCATTTTTTGCTGGAAGCATCTCACCTGGCTGCTGCTCCTGCATTTGGTGCAATAGGGGAGCAATATTTATTCCTGGGTGAGCAGTGGGATGAAGTTGGTCACCTGTTTTTCAACCTTTACCAGGGTGAGCAACCGGATATTCTCGAAGATATTAAAAAGAAATTACTTCAAATTGCAATTGTTGAAAAAGGACTTGCCAACCAATTACTTTCTGTCATCAATGCCATCAGCGAGTAATCTAATCCCCTGAATAGCATTGAATGCAAGCTTGCAGAGCAATCGTGATCGCCTTCAGGCTGGTATCTAAACTCATGGATGGCGCGTTCTGGTTTTTCTCAATCACTTGCTCTGGTAATGAAGGTAGATGAAGAAATCCACACAAACTTTTATTGTCCATGCGATCAACATAATACAGACTGCTGTAGAACACCTGGTTACACAAATAAGCCCCGGCAGATAAGGAAATCTCAGCTGGAATTTGGGCGGCTCTCAGTTGGCTCAGAATCAGATTGACCGGTAATGTCGAGAAGTAAGCGGCCGGGCCATCTTCCATCACTGCCTGGTCCCGTACCTGAACCCCTGAATTATCCGCAATTCGATAATCCATCCAATTAATGGCAACTTTTTCGATGGATACGACCGGCCGGTTCGTTGCTTCTCCCAATAGTAGGATAATTTCAGGTCGGATTTCCTGAATGGTTTTGCTTAACCATGTCACTGCTTTTTCACGATCAACGGGCAAAATTTCCCGAATGATATTGTGATCTGAAAATGACTCGACAGGAAAGGTCTTAATCACTTCCGCAGATGGGTTGCTAGTACTTCCATTAAATGGTTCAAATCCGGTCAGAATGATGTTCATATTGTGTAACCTCAAACAAATAACTTCTTTAAAAGTGTAACATTGTTTTAAAGGATTTTCCTGGGACCTGGTCAAAAGACCAGTTATTTTCTCGCTGAAGGTACGAAATTGAACCTGAACTTCCGCGGGTTGCTTGATGATGGATGATAGTTTAAAGTAGTGGAAATAAAAAAAATTCGTTTTTCATCTTAGGGTTAACCCAAATTGATGAAATGATACGAATGATTTTAGCAAAGAGAGAAGAAATGGCAAAGAAATGATTAAATTAATGATTGCTGATGATGATGCTATAGTACGTTCTGCAATCAACCTGTTATTAGATCAGGATCGAGCTTGTTGGCAAGTCATCGCTGAAGTTCGTAATGTAAACGAACTGTTTTTAATGGTAGAACAGGAGAAGCCACAATTATTATTGTTGGATTGGGAATTACCAGAAGATCGATGTGGGGATAAACAACCTCCATATTATTGTTTGAAAGACAGGATTCACCATTTGCGGGAACTGAATCCAGAAATGTATATCATTGTTCTTAGCAGCAAACCTCAGGTTAAATCTGAAGCATTGGAATCAGGGGCAAATAGCTTTGTATCAAAAGGAGATCCGCCTGAAATCTTCTTAAGTGCCTTATATGCCATTTGTGAGCAGCCTTCTGCTTATATTACTGGGCAACCAAAGAAGGTTCCTGTGCAGCATAATTTTTCAGCTATTTTATTATAAATAATTCAAATAAAGTCCTCCTTGAAATTTTTTTGTTAGTCAAAAAGCCTCTAATCGATAGATGCTTTTTGATTTGAAGCGAATCTAATATAAAATTGCGTATAGATATACATTGAATTAATTAACAGTTGAAACGATTTATTAAATCCCCGAGCTGAATATAATTAATTACGTAAGAAATTTTATAAGCAAAAATTTGATTTTCTTGATCATTTTTCCGGAGGACTTCATGTATATAGCAGCCATTGATCAGGGTACAACCAGTACTCGTTTTATCATTTTTGACCTGTCAGGGATAATCATTGCATCCGAGCAAAAAGAACACCAGCAGATCTACCCACAACCCGGGTGGGTAGAACATGACCCATTGGAAATCTGGCAAAATACGCAGGAGGTGGTGTCCAGCACCCTTCAAAAGAGTGGTATTCGCCCAAATGAAATCAGTGCGGTAGGAATTACTAATCAACGTGAAACAGCTATCCTTTGGGAGAAATCTACAGGTAAATCGGTTCATCCCGCCATTGTCTGGCAGGATACCAGAACGGATAAAATTTGCACGCAATTAGCGCTGGAGGGGGGGCAGGATCGCTTCCGGTCCAAAACAGGGCTACCTCTTGCAACCTATTTCTCCGGTCCAAAAGTGAAGTGGGTTCTGGATAATTTTCCCGAAATTCGGGAGAGGGCAGAGAAAGGTGAAATTCTCTTTGGAAATGTGGACACCTGGTTGATCTGGAATCTGACCGGTGGGCCGGATCATGGCTTGCATATCACAGATGTGACCAATGCCTCACGAACGTTATGCATGAACCTCGAAACCCTGGATTGGGATCCAGAAATTCTGCAGATCATGGGAATCCCACGGGTGATGTTTCCGCAAATCCGTTCATCCAGTGAAGTTTATGGTCAGATTAACCTGGGCCAATTGTTAGGTGTTCCTATCTCCGGAATTCTGGGGGATCAACAGGCAGCCCTTTTCGGACAGACCTGTTTTGATGTGGGCGAAGCCAAAAACACCTATGGAACCGGCTGTTTCATGTTATTAAACACTGGCACCAAGATCGTACAATCGGATAATGGCTTGCTAACCACTGTGGGTTACAAAATTGGAGATGCGCCTGCCATCTATGCGCTTGAAGGATCCATCGCCATAACCGGCGCGTTGGTGCAATGGTTGCGTGATAATCTCAATATCATTCAGAATTCCAGTGAGGTGGAACCGCTGGCAAAAACGGTGGATGATAGCGGTGGCATCTATTTTGTCCCGGCATTCTCCGGCTTATATGCCCCTTATTGGCGCAGCGATGCCCGTGGCGTGATTGTTGGGCTGACCCGTTATATCAATAAAGGTCACCTGGCACGCGCAGTTCTTGAAGCTACCGCTTACCAGACACGCGAGGTGTTGGATGCAATGAACAAAGACTCAGGTGTTGATCTTAAAGCACTCAAAGTGGATGGTGGCATGGTATTCAACAATATTTTGATGCAATTTCAGGCAGATATCCTGGGGGTACCAGTGATCCGTCCCACTGTGGCAGAAACGACAGCGCTGGGTGCTGCCTATGCAGCCGGATTGGCAGTGGGAGTCTGGGGAAAGATAGATGATCTGCGCGCCAATTGGGGGATGGATGCGATCTGGCGACCTCAGATGCATGTTGAGCAACGTGAGAAAATTTATGCCGGTTGGAAGAAAGCAGTAACCCGCACATTTGATTGGGTTAAGTAATATGACTATTTTTGTAGTTATGTTATTATTGTGAAAAAAAATACAATGGAGCAAAACGCATGGAAATACCGCAAGCAATTGTGATCGGAGCTGGCTTCACCGGGGTGGCAGTTGCTTATGATCTGGCACAACGCGGGATGAAGGTCACAGTTCTGGAACGGGGACCTCTTGTCAATGGCACCTCAGGACGAACACATGGTCTTCTGCACAGTGGTGCCCGTTATGCAGTCGATGATCAGGAATCGGCGATCGAATGCATCGACGAGAATCTGATTCTACGCAAGATCATTCCGCAGGTGATCGAACCCAACGGCGGCCTTTTTGTGGCGCTGAATGAGTCGGACATGGCCTATCGGGATGCATTCATACAGGGCTGTGCTGATTGTCATATCTCGATAGAAGAATTAACCCCCAGGCAGGCTTTAGCGCTTGAACCAAATCTCAACCCCAAACTGATCACAGCCTTTAAAGTCCCGGATGGCACCTTCGATCCCTTACGATTGGCGATGGGATTTGCTGCTTCTGCCAATGCCTATGGCGCAGAATTTAATCTTTTTTGTGAAGTGAAAAGTTTTATCCTGGACGGAAAAGGGAATGTGAATGGAGTTGAATATCTAGACCGCTCTGAGAACAAAATTAAAGAATTATTTTCGGATATCGTAGTCAATGCTGCTGGTGTCTGGGCGGGGGAAGTGGCTGCGTTTGCCGGTAACATTGATCTGCCCATCAAACCAACCCCCGGAGTGATGGTGGCATACGATCAACGTTTGTGCCAGCGGGTCATCAATCGACTGAATGAACCTGGCGATGGAGATATTATCGTCCCACAACGCAAAATGATTACGGTGGGCACAACCTCCTTTGAAGCGGATAATCTGGATTACATTCCGGTCTTTGCTGATCAGGTACAGCTTATGTATGAACGTGGTTGTGAGCTTATTCCTGCCATAAAGCACACCAAAGAACGTGGAGCTTTCATGGCATCCCGGCCGCTCCTGGATTCAAAGACAAAGGGAAACAGTCTGACGCGTACGTTCAAGTGTTTTGATCACAAAGAGACAGATAACGTTGATGGGCTGGTAACCATCACCGGAGGAAAAGCCACCACCATGCGCCTGATGGCAGAAAAGACAACCGATCTGGTTTGCCAGAAATTAGGCCTGCAGGTAGCCTGTCAGACAGCTGAAATGCCAATTCTTTCATACCGAAAGTTTCACATGGCTCACAATCAGGAGGTCGCATGACACAAACCTGGACAGTTACGTACGAAATCTTCCGGAAAAAAGGTAATCAGGCTTCCCATTATGATCGCTTTGAAATGAAAGTCGACCCGGATGAGTATGTACTGGATGGCATTGAACGCATCTGGGCTTTTAATGATCGCTCGCTGGTTTTCTCGCATGCCTGTCACCACTCCACCTGTGGTGCTTGCGGCATGCTGGTCAATGGGGTGGAGAAACTTACCTGCATCACGCCTATTCGCTCGGTAACCAAAGATGGCGGTGTCATTCGTGTGGAGCCCATGCGCAATTTTCCTGTCATCAGCGACTTATCAGTGGATATGACTGTCTTTTATCAACGCATGGAAAGTGTCGGGCATCAACCGGTTGTCTCCAATGGCTTCGAAGATAGTAAGGGAAAATTTGATCCTGAAGATGACCTGTTGCGTTTATCGGATTGTATCGAGTGTGGCTTATGTATCAGCGCCTGTCCGATCGCACTCACCACACCTGCCTATCTGGGACCCGCGGTTCTGGCGGGCGCGCAACAATCCGGGGATCTCAATCCCTGTGTCCTGGATCTGGTTGATTCAGAAAACGGAGCCTGGCGTTGTCACAGTGCCTATGAATGTACAGAAGTTTGCCCATCGCATGTTGATCCGGCCTGGCGAATTATGGACTTGCGCAAGAAGTTGGTATCCAGGCGCATTAAAAAATTCTTTGGTATAAAGTAGGAGCGAAAATGGCAGAACACCCTCAAAAACCTGCTAATCTCATAAAATGGTTTGATCCCCGCAATAAGAGCCTGGGTTCCTGGGCATTTATCCTCAATCGTATTACCGGTCTTGGTCTCACAGTTTACCTGTTCCTTCATTTAATCATGCTGGGACAATTAGCCCGAGGTCCGGAAGCTTATGATGGTTTTATTGCGCTGGTCAAAAATCCCATCTTTCTGGCAGGTGAATTGTTGGTAATCGCTGCTGCTTTGATTCATGGATTGAACGGGATTCGTATCGGAATTACCAGCTTTGGCATAGCCGGTGGCAAGCAGAAGCAACTCTTTATCGGGTTGATGACGGTGGCAGTCATCGCCATTGTCTATTTTGCCATTCGCATGTTCACCCATTAATCAGGAAGGAGATAACTATGAGAGATGGATTTGATGTGACTCCTCGCTCCGGTGAAGGCGCTGGACTCTGGTTTCTGAAGATTCTAACGGGTTTCCTGGTCATTGTTGTATTGATTATTCACCTGATTGTTAATCATTTAATTGTCGAAGGTGGTCTGTTGACCTATACAGATGTTGTCCGCTATTATCAAAACCCCATCATCCCCATCATGGAAATTGCATTCCTGATCTTAGTGGTCACTCATGCATTGATGGGATTACGCAGCGTACTGCTCGACCTGCATCCATCTAATAAAGTACTGCGGCTTATCAACTATGGCCTGGTCGTTCTGGGCCTCGGATCCATTGCTTACGGCATCTGGCTGGTCCTGGTGATCGTAGGCAGGGGATAGATTTTCCCTTCATTGACACTCCCCTCAATTTAGGTATAATTGCCATGCGACATTGGCTCACTAGCTCAACTGGCAGAGCAATTGACTCTTAATCAATCGGTTCAGGGTTCGAGTCCCTGGTGAGTCACCTGACAAACGGTAGGGGAGCACGCCGTTACCCCTAAATCTAATTAGGACTTGCGAACAGCAGGTCCTTTTTTGTTACTTCCTAGCTACTATCTACAATGTTTTTCTTTCACAGCTCTCTATTTTTTGGTATAAATAAAAACATCAATTGGACTGAGGAATTTAAATGAAAAAAATTGCTGTGATGTTCGTCTGTACCGGAAATATTTGTAGATCACCCATGGCGGAAGCCGTTATCAGAAAAATGGTTACCGATAAAGGTTTGTCCGATAAATTTCTGATTGCTTCTTCAGGCACAGGCAGGTGGCATGTTGGCGAACCTCCCCATGTTGGCACCCGTTTGATCCTATCCGAAAACAAGATAGAAGTCAGTGGCAAACGTGCCCAACAACTGAAATCGCAGGATTTTCAGGATTATGACTATGTGATCGCCATGGACCAGGAAAATGTGGAAGATGTTCAATATTATTTTAAACAAAAAGTCAGGCGTTTGATGGAATTCGCCCCACCTGGATACCCACTGGATGTACCCGATCCGTATTATGAACATAATTTTGAAGAGGTGTTCAAATTGGTCAATGCCGGATGCGAAGGATTGCTGACCTATATTCTCGAGCATGAAGGATTATGACCTCACTACCTGCATCCTTAAACACAGCATTGGATCGAGCACTCCGTGAGGTAGGTGATCCTGGGCCTGTTGTTGAGATCCGATCGCAAGGTGGTGGCTGCATCAACCATGCATCGCAGGTTCTTACCAGGCATAATCAATATTTTCTGAAATGGAACCCACAACCCCTACCCAACATGTTCACCGCAGAAGCATC
>JAHYJK010000020.1 GCA_019429225.1 Anaerolineaceae bacterium | reverse complement strand
TGACCATTGCGGTGGTGTCTGCCATGTACCGTCTGGTGATGAAATGGGTGACCGATGGCTCTGGTGGTAGCGGTCTGAGCGAGGAGGAATTCGGTGGCTGGGCAGTCAAAGTTAATGCCGGGATCACCTTCATTGAATACACGCTCACCTTCCTGGTCAGTATGGCTGCCATGGTAACCTTCATTGCTGACCGTCTTCCAGCTTTAAATCAGGATCTTTTAGGGTTTCCCCTGCGCACACTGGCTGCCGTTTTATTGAGTTTACTCATCGGATGGCTGGTGAATCGTGGTCCCAAGATGGCTGCCCGCACGTTCGGCCCCGCCACCGCTGGCGTCCTGATCCTGCTGTGGATCATGATTTTTGCCACCCTGTTCCGCACGGGATTTCATCTGCCGGCTCTGTCCCTGGAAGCTTTTATTCCACCCAATCTGCATTTCACCATTGGCGGTTTTGTGCGCATTCTGGCCGTCATGACCGGGATTGAGGTCTTTGCCAACCTGGTGGCTGCTTTTGAAGGCACGCCTAAACAAAAGAGTCGCAAAGCCTTTCAGAGCATGCTGATCATCATGAGTACCACCGCCGCCACCATGTTGATTGTCGGGCCGGCGATTTTTTCTCTCTCCGATCCAGCCATTCGCGAAGTGTCGGTTTTCACCCAGACCATGGATCAACTCCTCCCCGATCCATTACCTTATCTGGGATCTCTGGTGGGGATCTTTGTGCTCATGTCCGCCTGTGCCGCCAGTGCGCAGGGACTGCAAAACCTGGCGTTGGGACTGAAGGATCGTCATTATATCCCGCCTGTTTTGGGAAAATTGAACGAATTTGAGGTGGCTGACAAACCCGTCTGGATAGAGATTGCAGTGGTTGTCTTTTGTTTTCTGCTGTTTGGCACACATGAAGAGACCTATCTGGCGCTGTATGCCGCCGGTGTCTTTATTCTGCTGAGCATGACCGGCTGGGCAGTGACACACCGCCTGTTCCATCAGGTGCGCGAAAAATTTACCATTCAAAAGACCGGCCTCATCCTGGGAACATCCATTGCTGCCATGTTAACCACCGCTGCCACTCTGATCATCTTCGAAGAGCGCTTTCTGGAAGGTGCCTGGGCTTATTTCATTATGATTCCCATCCTTTATTATGCCTTCACCTACTTCCGCAAACGCATTGGCGCGCCTTCTCCCGAGATGGATTACCTGGGTCAGATCAATTCTACGCTCCTGGCTGGTTTCGGTTTTGGACAGACCTCAGCGCCCAGTGTTGGCAACGAAAACGGAGAGATAGAACCTTACATGGTGGTCTGGAAACCTGAACCGGTCGTGACGCAATACCGATTAACTGAAAAGGCGATGATTCGTCACGTCCTGGTGTTGTTGGATGGATCGCCTTACGCCGCCCAGGCGTTACCGTATGCTCAATTTTATTGTGAAACCACCGGTGCACAAATGACGTTGCTCAGTGCCTCGAAAGATTTCCAATCTGATACCAGAAAATTTAAAGAAGCTGAAGATTATCTTTGCTCGATTGCCGAAAAAATCCATGCAGCCGGCATTCAGGTGAATTGTCTGGTGGTGCGCGATTCGCCTGCTGAGGCAACGCATGCTTTGATGATTGAAAAAGGAGTGGATCTGGTCTTTGTCACCACCCGTGGCACTACCGGTGAAAAGACCTGGTTGAGAGAGGGGTTATCCAGCAAGCTGGTGCATTTATTGGATATTCCGGTGTTGCTGGTGCAGGTATTTGAGAGTGGCGCACCGGAAGCCCCACACCTGGGTCGCATCCTGGTTGCGCTGGATGGCTCTGCCTTTTCGGAACAGATTTTGCCGTATGCCCGTTTATTGGGCAAACAATTCGATTGTGAGTTGATGTTGATCTCCGTCCCCTCCGTGCCGGAGAGTGAGAAATACCGCGCCCCTGCCAGTATCCTCCAGACAATCCGCAAGCAAGCTGAAACCAGTATGCGCAAGTATCTCGATTCCGTCGCTGAACGCCTGCGTGCGGAGGGATTATCTGTGCGCGCCATTGTGACTGGTTCATACCCGGCCCGTGCCATTGTGGATGTGGGCAAACGCGAAGGCGTGGACCTGATCATGATCACCTCACAGGGTCGTGGCGGATTGGATCTGGTCTTTATGGGCAGCGTCGCCCAGCAGGTGGTGCAGCTCACGGACAGCCCGGTGTTTATTTTGCCGATTATTAAGGAATTGGCTGAATAGATACCCTCTCAA
Organism: Anaerolineaceae bacterium; assembly: GCA_019429225.1. Taxonomy (GTDB): domain Bacteria; phylum Chloroflexota; class Anaerolineae; order Anaerolineales; family Anaerolineaceae; genus UBA6170. The sequence continues at coordinate 27,053 of JAHYJK010000020.1, read as the reverse complement.
TCCAATTGAGTATCTATTCAACCTTTTTGTTTAATTCTTACTTAATCACCAGAGGTAAGAAAATGTATTTTTCGATAGCCACTGTCGTCCCTGCCAGGTGGCCAGCGCTCAGTTTAATGCTACTGCCACTCAGTTCGCCAACCACGGAGGGCTGCCCAATGACGGCCTGCACCGCCTGGACCGTCAAGGATATGCTCGCTCATCAAGCCGGCGGTTACGCCAGTGGCGCCAGCTATCGTGAAATGATCCGCCAATACAGTGCCAGAGTCAAACCCGGTCAACTGCCGGAGGACGCCGTCAACGACCTCCAGGTGGGAGAACGCAAGGACACTACTCCGGAAGAAGTCATCGCTGAACTACGCCAGGTGGCTCCCAAAGCCATGCATAACTGGGCATATGGCTTCAAACCAGTTAAGCTGATTTCCATTCCCCACCCGGTTTCCGGAAAGCTCTCCCTGCGCCATCTGATGTGGGTCATCCACAGCCGGGATACCTGGATGCACCGCCTGGATATCTGTCGCGCCACTGGCAACCATTTTGAGCAGACCGCTGAGCATGATGGACGCATCGCCGCGCTGGTGATGCTGGATGTCGCCCGGCAACTCAGCAAAAAGCTGGATGGCAAAGCCATTGGTTTCGAACTGACCGGCTTGGCTGGAGGGAAGTGGCAGGTCGGCTCTGGTAATGAGGTTGCCCGTCTACGCATGGATGTCCTCGACTTCAACATCTTCGTCTCAGGTCGCTTCTCCTACGAAGAGGGACTCACCCGCGCTGAGCTCTCCGGTGATACCAAATTATTGAAGACTATCCTCAAAGATCTTTTAATCCTGTTTTAAGTTCTCTCGCCATCACAAACCACCCGTAGGGCGCGAAGCATGCGAGAAAATCCCGGTCTACAAATCCAAAATCCCCTTCTCGCATGCTTCGCCCTGCCTGGCAAACATAAAAACACATGACATGTAATCCGTCCATGTTTCCTGTCCCCGCCCACTTCCTCCACCACAGCCTCCGCCAGGGGAAAAACTTCTCTGTCCCCCGCCTCCGGTCCCCCGTTCCCTCCAACCATCTCCACCACGGGTTGAAACCCGTGTCTCGTATTTTCAAACCGATTGAAATCGGTTCCTCTACCGCCAGGTCGGATAATCACTCATCCGGGTGACGAGTCTACAATCCTAAAATTCCATACTCTTATGCTTCGCCCTGCCTGGCCAACATACACCTACAGACAGCGCGCTCCCAACCCCCTGTCGCCAATATCACCCACCACGGGTTGAAACTCCAACCATCTCCACCACGGGTTTAAACCCGTGTCTCATATTTTCAAACCGATTGAAATCGGTTCCTCTACCGCGAGGACATTCATTGAAACAAGTCTTGAGGGTTTGTTTTTGTCCCTGCGAAATTAATTGTTTCCATTGTTGGGATCGCTAGACTTTTGCCTTTTGGCTTTTGCCTTTTCCTTATCCCCCCGTCCCCCGTCTTCCGTCCCCGGTCAGCTGTTCGCAACTCCCTCTTTACCTTTTTTCCATTCTTGTTATACTAGAAATTAGAGAAATTTCTCACCTTACAGCTCATTTCCTGAACAAACTCAGGGTAATGGGAAACTAAGGTTCATAAGTTGTTGAGTCGCTAATTCACCCATCCCCTACCGCGGTAAATCCTGATGAGCCTTGGAAAGGATGGGTATATTTATGGGTTTTGGGGTTCTCCGGTTGCTTTGTGTCGGGGATGGTTGGCATGAATGATCATGCCCGTTCTGCTCTGCAAACTCACGAAGAGCTTTCTTCCTGTTCGCCCGATGCACTGCGCATCACATTATTGGGTGGATTTGAGCTGCGCTGCGGAGAGAATACCCTCTCTGCCGATCAAATCCACCTGCACAAAGCTCGTGACCTGCTTAAACTTTTGGCCCTGGCTCCCAACCAGCGTCTACACCGTGAAGAGGTTCTGGATTTACTGTGGCCAGAGCAGTCTCCCCAGCAAGCTGCCCACAATCTCAGCCAGACGTTGTACGTCTTGCGTCCCAAACTGTCGGTGCTGAATCCTGAATTTGGTTTGTGTTTTGAGGATGAGTGTCTTGTCTTCAAAACATCAGGTGGCATTTCAACCGATGTGAATGATTTCGAGCGTGCTGCCAGGTCTGTGCTCGGTTATACCGGTCGTATCACCACCCAGATAGCTACCAACTGCCATGAAGTCATTAAGAAATACACCGGCGATCTCCTACCGGAAGATGGTCCTTCCGATCTCTTTTACCAGCGCCGAGAGCAATTGCGCCAGATGAATCTCGATTTACTGCTGCTTTTCGCCCATTACAATCAGGAATTAAAAGACTATCTCGCGGCTATTGATGCGCTCCAGCGCGTGATTGCGGTCGACCCCGCCCACGAAGAAGCGCATTTACGTTTGATGCGTGCTTATGCTCTCAACGGTCAACGTCAGGCAGCCTTGCGACAATACCAGATCCTCACAGAAGCGCTCCGTCACGAGCTGGATGTGGAACCCTCTCCAGAAAGCACCTCTTTGCGCGATCGGATTCTCAATGGAGAACTGGTCGCAAAGCCCAGCCTTGATCTGCAGGAGTGGTTGGTTCGACCCCGTCATAATTTGCCGTCCATCGTGAGCAGTTTCATCGGGCGCGATGCCGAAATCCTGCAGCTTCGCGATCTGGTTCAATCCAATCGCCTGGTTACGCTGATCGGCGCCGGTGGGGTTGGGAAGACCCGCCTGGCATTCAGGGTCGCGGAAGGTTTACTGGAAGAATATCAACAGGGGGTGTACTGGGTGGAATTGGCATCCCTCTCCAATCCGGATATGGTGGCGAGCGCCGTTCTCGATGTTTTCCGTCTACCCGAGCAAGCCGGTTGCAGTGAGATGGATCTGCTGTTGAATTTCCTGCAGGATCGCGACCTGCTCCTGCTCCTGGATAACTGCGAGCATCTGCTTAATGGTTGCGCTGCGCTTGTGGATTTGCTCCTGAATACCTGCTCCTCATTGCATATTCTGATTACCAGCCGGGTGCGGTTGAATCTGCCGGGCGAGGTCACTTATTATGTTCCTTCTTTGAATACTCCGGATCATTCGCAATCAATCCCATTAACCGAAATCGCCCAATATGATGCCGTTCAACTGTTTGTCGAGCGATCTGCCAGTTTCTGCCCTGGGTTCGCGCTCTCCTTGGCCAACGCCTCTTCTGTGACGCAAATCTGCCAGCGCCTGGATGGCATCCCCCTGGCGCTGGAACTGGCAGCTGCCCGTACGCGCATCCTGACGGCGAATCAGATTGCCGCCAGGCTCGATGATGTTTTTCACCTGTTGGTCGGTGGTAGTCAGGCTGCCCTGCCACGTCATCGCACCCTGCAGGCTTCCATTGAGTGGAGTTATGCCTTGCTTTCCAGGCAGGAACAGATTTTACTACAACGCTTATCCGTGTTTGCCGGGGGATGTACGCTGGAAGCAGTGGAGGCTGTTTGTACCGGAGAAGAGATTGAAGCTTTTGAGGTACTGGATTTGTTATCCTGTCTGGCGGATCAATCGTTAATCTATGTTAAACACCTCTCCGAGGGAGAGACGCGTTACTATCTTCTGGAAACCATCCGCCAGTTTGCGCACCAACGCCTGCAGGAAAGGGGCGCATTAACTAATCTGCATGAACGTCACCTGGTTTACTTTCTCCAGCTGGCAGAAGAAGGCGATCAGCAGATTCGTGGACCACAGCAGTTGACCTGGACGAAACGCCTGGAAAAGGAAAAAAATAATTTTACTGTTGCCATCGAAAGAGCTTTTGATTCTTCAACCAATGTTGAGTTGGGAGTGCTGTTGGTGTGCGCGTTGGATTGGTTTTGGGGATTTATTGGTGAGTTTATTACCGGAGAACATCTACTTAGAAAGGCATTATCAAAAAGCAAATTGTTTGGTCATTCACAAACCAGAGCAAAGGCGCTGTTTCTTGCAGGTCATTCGTTGATAGTAGGTGATAATTTGCTTACAGCAGAAGAAGGTTTGGGTTGTCTTGAAGAAAGTCTATCCATTTGGAGAAAGTTGGGGCAGGATTATTATTTAGAAGAAGCCAAATGTCATTTTATTCAAGGTTTCATTAAACAGCGCTATTTATCTGAAGTTCCAGGGAATGAAGAATTGGGTTATCAATTAATGTGTGAAAGTATAAAAACTTTCCAGGAAGCAGAAAATCTTTGGTGGCATGCCTGGGCTGTAAATCTGACTATGTATTATGAAGAAAAATTCAAAGACCTGCAGACTTATCGTGAGCTTCTCAAAGAAGAATCACTCCTGTGGCAAAAAACTGGTAATCCCTGGGGGGAGGCGATCCCCATAATGGACTGGGGACATTATGCCTTGAAACATGGTCTCCTCTTGGAAGCGCAAGAGTATCTTATTAAAAGTCTGGAAATTTTCCAGGAACTCGATTCAGCCGGTATGATTATGCAAATCGCGAGAGATCTTGGCCACATCTCACGCGCCTTTCAGGAATATGATCAGGCGGAAGCATATCTGGATCACTGCCTGGCATTGTGTTGCGAAATTGGTTTGGATGATCCAGTAAATCGAACTCGCTGTGCACGAGGTTTTATCGCGCTGCATAGATGTGATGAACAAGTTGCAGAAATCTTCTTTAAGGAAACACTACAGAAAGCCCAAGAAATGAACTTTACGGATGTGATATTACTTTGTATTGCTGGCTTCGCTGGGTTGAACCTTCTGAAGGGCAATTTGGAAACGGCTATAAAACTATTTGGTTCTTGTATCTCTCATTGGGATCCCAATCAGGATATTATGGCACCGTATAAAGTGGTCGACATTGATCCATTCATCGACCGCTGCCGCAAAGAGACTGATCAGAGCATCTTTGATCAAGCCTGGGCGGAAGGTAGCAAGCTGTCTCTTGATCAAGCCGTGCAAATCGCTCAGGAATCGCTGAATCTCATCCCCCACTGATCAAAAAATGATACAAAAATGATAGCCTAACATTACAATATAAATAGTTACAAACCATTACCGACATTCGCTTCATCCATTGTCAGCAAGCATCAAATGGATCGCCAGGCAACCATAATGTCAACCATCTGAATCTCTTTGGCTTTTACACTCTCAAACAATGGACGCGGAGGGTTCCTGTCCCACCCCTCATACATTCACGTCCTCACAAACAGGAATAACGGCAGCAAGTTTGTGTCCTTTTCTCTATTCAAAAAGGAGGTCGTTATGTTCAACCCACTCAATAATATCGAAACCAGTTGGAAAATTTCCAATATGGATGAGGCGCATTTTAACAATATGGGAACCTGGGCAACGCCAAAAAAGCAAAATCTCGTCGATTTGTGCTTGTTTGGATCATGCAAATTTTTTAAGCTCCTGGCAAAATTCCTCGAAACTCGCTATGAATTGCGCTACCAGGTCCGGCAACACAAGTACTCTCGTCCTTAACTCATGCCCCTTAGTAAGCCTTGTTCCTGGGCTCGAAGCATGCGAACAGAACCCCGCTCATCAACGGGCTCATTTGCTCGCATGCTTCCCCCTGTCACCCGTCCCCCGACTTCCGACTCCGGTCAGCTTCAAGCTTTTCCCTCTTTACCTTTTTTCCATTCTTGCTATACTGGAAGTAGATTCCATTTCTCACCTTATACCCTGACGCCTACATCAATAATGGGCTGGGAAATAAGGTTCATAAGTTACAGAATCACAATTTCATCCTTGCTTTATCGTGGTAAAACCTGATGAGCCTTAAAAAGGATTTGATCATTTGATCCGCTTTCTGGTCATGGCTGTTCCGTTGCTTTGGGGATGGTTATCATGAACAAACAATCTCTTTTTCCTGAGCAGGTTTTCGATGTGCCTGCTGTTTCTGTTCGAATCTCTCTGCTGGGTGGTTTTCGCCTGCAGTGTGGAGAACAATCTCTCACGGAAGACCAATTTCATCTGCGGAAAGCCCGGGATCTTCTCAAGCTCCTGGCCCTGGCACCCAACCACCGTCTACATCGTGAAGAGGTTCTGGATTTGCTGTGGCCGGAGCAAGCTCCCCAGCAGGCTGCCCATAATCTCAGCCAGACGTTGTATACCCTGCGGCCGAATCTGACAGCGCTGGACACCTGCATCCGTCTGGCGTTTGATGAAGACTGCCTGTTTCTGCTGCCTACGGAAGGCATCTCCACCGATGTGGAGGAGTTTGAGAAGGCTGCCCGATCCGCGCTCAGTCGCGCTGGTCAGATCAATAATCTGATACTTACCGAATGCAAGGATGCAATTCTGTTATACTCGGGCGATCTCCTCCCGGACGATGGTCCTTCCGATCTTTTTTATCAGCGTCGCGAGCAGTTGCGCCAGTTGTATGTCGATTTGCTTTTGTTTTTTGCGCATGCCAATCTGGAGTTGAATTCATTTACCCCAGCCATTCAAGCACTCCAGCAGGTGGTTGAAATCGATCCCGCTCACGAGGAAGCTAACTTTCAGTTGATGCGCGCCTTTGCGCTCAATGATCAGCGCCAGGCTGCCTTGCGCCAGTATCAGTTCCTGACAGATGCTCTGCGCAGCGAGTTGGGCGTGGAGCCTTCTCCGGAAAGTACGCAGTTAAGGGATCAGATCCAGAAGGGTGAAATGATCGTTGCCCACCACCGCATGGCCAGAAAAATTGGGAAGTGTCCTTATCGAGGTTTGTTCGCCTTTCAGGAGGTGAATGCACCTTTTTATTTTGGCCGCATGGCTTTTGTCGCTGCTTTGGAGGAGGCTATTCAGGCAAAGAAACTGGTGGTTGCGATTGTGGGCTCTTCGGGATCGGGAAAATCCTCTGTTCTGTATGCCGGGTTGTTTCCCCGCTTGCGTAAGACGGGAGAATACCAGCTTGTCACCTTCCGCCCTGGTAACCAACCCTTCTATGCCCTGGCGGACGCGCTCATACCCATCATCAAACCCGGTTTGACCAAGTCCGATCGCATGATAGAAATCAGGAATCTGGCGGAACACATGGTTAAAGGCGAGGTCAGTCTTCAGCAGATCATCAAACAATACACAGAGGATGTTTCCAGCCCTCAACAACTCCTGCTGGTGATCGACCAGTTTGAGGAACTCTACACGCTCTGTCCGGATGTCAATCAGCAGCAGGCCTTTGTGGACGAACTGCTGGTTTGTGTAGACAGGAAAGACCCGGGGATGGTCATGCTGATCGCCCTGCGCGCTGACTTCATGGGGCAGGCACTGGCGCATCGTCCCTTTGCGGATACCCTGCAGGAGGCTTCCTTATTAATGGGACCATTGAATCGCGAGGAATTGCGCCTGGCGATTGAGAAACCAGCGGAGCTGCAAGGGGCAGCCTTTGAACCCGGATTGGTAGAACGCATTCTGGATGATGTCGGCGAAAAACCAGGCAACTTGCCTTTGTTGGAGTTCACGCTGACGCAGTTATGGGAACAACAAACAGACGGCTGGTTAACCCACAGTGATTACGAAGCCATGGGTGGTGTGGAAGGAGCTTTGGCAACCTATGCAGATCAGGTCTATGCCGATCTGGGGGAAGAGCAGTGCGAACGGGCACGCTGGGCACTGGTGCAACTGGTCCAGCCTGGCGAGGGCACCGAGGACACCCGCCGTATTGCCACCCGAGAAGAGTTGGGGGAGGAAAGCTGGCAGCTTATCCAACATCTGGCAGACAAACGGCTGGTAGTGACCGGGCGGGATGCGCAGGAACGTGAGACGGCCGAGGTGGTGCATGAAGCCTTGATCCGCAAATGGGGCCAGTTCCAGGAGTGGATGGAGAGCGACCGTTCGTTTCGCGCCTGGCAGGAGCAACTGCGCACGCATCTGCGTAGTTGGCAGGAGAGCAATCAGGATGAAGGCGCTTTGTTGCATGGTGTCCCACTGGGGGTGGCACAGACCTGGTTGGGTGAGCGTGGGGAACAGATCAGTCAGATGGAAAAAGAATACATTGACGCCAGCCTGGCATTACAGGCGAGACTGCAGAGAGAACGCAACCGCAGACGAAAGTGGACGGTGGTGGGGCTGGTTGGGGGTTTGGTGATTGCGATCTTATTAGCTGCCTTTGCATTGATTCAACGATCCGATGCACAGAAAGAGCGGCAAAACGCTTTAATTCAAGCGAGCATCGGTCTGGCTTCCCAGGCACAACTGGAACTTAATGGATCTGGGACTGAACGATCGGTGCTTTTAGCTTTAGAGGCCCTGAAAAATTTTCCCTATACCTGGCAGGCGGAAAAGGCATTAGGGCAAATTGTCAGAGAGTTCAGACTGCAGGATATTTTATCCGGGCATCGCGATACGGTGCTGACTGCTGCCTGGTCACCAGATGGGTCTAAGCTTGCTTCGTCTGGCTACGATGGCACTCTCAGGATTTGGGATGGAATAACCCACATTGAATTGTCCACCATAAAAGCGCATTTTGCCTTAAATGTTTCGCAAGCAGGCGTATCAAAATTAGCCTGGTCGTCTGACTCTACACGGATTGCCACGGCTGGCATCGATAGGTATGCCAAAGTATGGGATGTGCAGACAGGCAAAGAAATCGTCACTTTCAACGGTCATTATGATATTTTATCCGGAATAGCATGGTCTCCCGACGGCAATTGGATTGTTTCTACAAGCAAAGATGGGGGTGTGAAGGTTTGGGATGCCCACACAGGAGAGGAAAATTTTAGTCTGGTCGGACATGCTGGGTATGTGATGAATGTCGATTGGTCACCCGATGGACTGTATATCGCCACAGCCGGTGACGATGATACCGCTAGAATTTGGGATGCAACTACAGGGGTTGAACTGCATAATTTATCCGGTCACACCAATTGGGTTTGGAGTGTCGACTGGTCTCCCGATGGGAACAAACTCGCAACTGCCAGCGAGGATGGTACAGTCCGAATCTGGGATGCGCTGACTGGGGTTGAACTATCGGATATTCGCCTGGCAAACCCGGTTTGGCAAGCCGCGTGGTCCCCGGACGGGTTGAATCTGGCAACGACAAGTGCCTCAGGATTGGCTCAAGTCTGGAATGTCTCCAGCGGGAAGCAAATTTTTTCTCTTCAAGGTATTACAGAGGAACAATTTGACATCGCCTGGTCTCCTGATGGTAAATCATTGGTTACTACAGGTGGAAAAGCGGCTTCGGTACGGATTTGGAATGCATTACCCCACCATCTAACACTCCCGGATGGGCCAGGACAAGCCTGGTGGGTATCATGGTCCCCCAATGGAAGTCGGATTGCTGTCGTATATTCCTTTGAAAGAACCGTTATTATCTGGGATTCCTGGACAGGCGAAAAAATACTCACCATAACCGGTCATACCAATGAAGCCCAAATCGAGGATGCCTGGTGGTCACCGGATGGTTCAAAAATTGTGACGACAGGTTGGGGAAATCTGGCAAAAATATGGGATGCAAACACAGGAGAGGAATTGCTTACCTACACTGGGCATTTAGGAGAACCTGAAATAAAATTTGCTGGTCAAACAGCTCTATCCGGTGGGGGTTGGTCACCTGATGGTTCCAAAATTTTAACATCAGGATATTCCATACAGGTATGGGATGCCAATACAGGAAAGCAACTCACTAAATTAATTCCTACGACCGATTTATATATTTACGCACGCTGGTCCCCAGATGGAAAGCGGGTGGCGTCCTGTGCACCGCCTGAGGTTCTCCAAATTTGGGATGCAACCACAGGCACCGCAATGCTTGGTGGATATGTTCACAATACAGCTGATAATGATTTTGGAGATGCTATAGATAACTGCATGGGGGTTGAATGGTCGCCAGATGGTAAACATATCCTCACTACTAATGTATATGGAAGTAGAGCCACGATTTGGGATGCGGAGACAGGTCATAAAATTCTGATTTTCAAAGGTCACCCAGGTGCACTTTTGATACCTGCCTGGTCGCCCAATGGGATGCGTGTGGCAACCGGGGATACGACGGGCGGTGTAAAAGTATGGGATGCAGAAACCGGATCTGTTGTGTTAGATTACACCATACCGGTAGGCGATTTTCTTTTTCAGATAGCCTGGTCTCCAGATGGTACCCGTCTGGCTGGAGGAGCAGCCATGAAATCGATCGAGATACATCGTGTCTGGCAGACCACCGAGGAACTGATCGACTATGCCAAGGAGTGCTGCGTCTTCCGCGAGCTGACGGACGCAGAGAGAACGCAGTTTGGATTGGATTGAAGTAGTGATGCACCTCTATGGTGCGTCAGCGACGCCACCCTACTTTTGCCTTTTCCCTGTCCACTGTTCCCTTCAGACTGTCAACTTTTTTCCCGTCTCCGGTCTCCCGTCTCCGGTCATTATTCAGCCATCAACCAGGTTTTTTTAAGTTGACTCTCCTCCCAAATGTGCTATACTAATTACAAATACGGGGTTAATACCAACTATTCCGCACACCTGGGGGCTCATATCTTGACCAGGTCAACGAAGTACCCGTTGATTTATCTTTTTACTGGACAACTTCATTTTTTCACCAAAAGTATCTTTTGGTCTTATCGTCAACCCGAGAATTTCAATTCTCAGCGGATTGGTTACTCATGGGATAGCAGGGGCGCCGGGACAGCGCACCGCAGGTCTGAATCAGGTAAAGGAGGTTCAACAAGATTCGATCCAAAATCCAAAATAAAACAAACACCGGGGATTTCATTGTTAACGGAGTAATCAACTTTTTTTAGAATTGAACTAGGGAGATGAAATGAAAATTAAATATTCGTTTGTATTGATTGCCGTATTGGCATTATTGCTGGGCGCGACAGGCGCTTTGGCTGCTTCGGTAACGCCTATTGCTTACGATAATATGGAACACAAAGATGCTGCGCACATCTGCGTTACAGAGCTTGGATTTGACTGGGGTTTGAAGATCGAAGCCTGGGGCGGGGATCGAGACATGAATGGCACATACAGTGGTGCTTACGACAGCAAAGGAAAATTACATGAAGATTTCGAAAATGTAATTACCCTTTCTAAAGCCACCCGCTATTCATTTGACTGGGCATCTGCTCCATACGCTATCGGCGCGGTGGTTGTCCAGGGCGGACCTATGGATAATATATTCGTTTATGATCCAGCTGTAAACGAGGACGAATACCTTTATCCTTACAAGAAGTTTGATAAAGGAAAACAAGAAACCATCAGTCATCTAAACTTCTGTTGGAACAAAACCGACGAGAACGGTGAAGATGAATGCTATCAGGAAGAAACTGCCTGGGCAGCTAATGGAGATGTTCCCTTAGAACTTCGATATATTGGTGCTAGTCAATGGGCAACTTACGTTGAATTTGAAGCTGAAAAAACCGTTAGCTTATTTGCAGGGCGCACTATACCTGCTGGCACCGTCACCTTCTCGGCTCCCGTGGATGGATGGGTAACCATCACTGTAAATCTCGAGAACGGCTTTGTCTTCTACTATGATCTGGCTGACGAAGAAGAAGATGATAACCTCAAAGTTCAGGATTATGAATTTCCGCCTGAAGGTAATCCCGCCATTGGCCTCTTCGACTGGAAAACTTTTATTCCTGGCGGTAGCACAACCGGTACCATTGTTGTACCAGTGAACAACTACTACGGTGTCCACCTGGATGTAGCATTCCCGGTAGAGTGCGAATAACAATTTTGAATTATTACAATTGAATATTAAAAGAGTAACCCCCGGCAACACCAACCGGGGTATTACTCTTTCTCTCCACCCGTTCACTCGTATGCCTGTAGGGCGCGAAGCATGCGAGTAGAGACCCGTCCACAAACCCAAAATTCTCGTTCTCACATGCTTCGCCCTGTGTGGCAAGTATACATCAATGTTCCGCATTCACATTACCCCGCGGGTTGAAACCCCGCGTCTGTTAATTTCAAACCGATTGAAATCGGTTGCGCCGCAAGGGCGGGTAACCACAAATCTGGTTGACGAGTCGCAACCCAAATTTCAGTTCTCGTATGCTTCGCGCTGGGTGGCAAACATACATCAATGTTCCGCATTCACATTACCCCGCGGGTTGAAACCCCGCGTCTGTTAATTTCAAACCGATTGAAATCGGTTGCGCCGCAAGGGCGGGCAACCTAATATCCGGGTGGAGCACTACAATCTCCCCTGCTCGCATGCTTTGCCCTGCCTGGAAATCACACAACTGGCTTCAACGATTCAAAGTGAGCTTTCAGCGGTGAGCAGTCAGCCTTCCCCGTCCATCGTCCCGGATTACCCTCACCGCGGGTTTAAACCCCGCGTTTGCCAATTTCAAACCGATTGAAATCGGTTGCGCCACAAGGGCGGGTAATCTAATATCCGGGTGGAGCACTACAACCTCCCCTGCTCACATGCTTCGCCCTGCCTGGAAATCACACAACTGGCTTCAACGATTCATGCTGGGCTTTCAGCGGTGAGCAGTCAGCCTTCCCCGTCCATCCTCCCGGATTACCCTCACCGCGGGTTAAAACCCCGCGTCTGCCAATTTCAAACCGATTGAAATCGGTTGCGCCCCCGCCAGACAACCACAAGATCGGACAACCACAAGGGATTGCCCCTACTCAAATTTCTAATCTGCTCTGTCCTGTAATTATTACTGTTATCTCATCTACAAACTTTTTGGCAAAGTTTACTGCTTGTTCTGCTTCTTTTTTGGAAATTAATCCAGCAACTTCGTAGATGATCTTGTGTCTTTTTCGACGCATCTGATCAAAAAGCCTAACCTGATCAAAATATTCTTTGCCTAATCTTTCTTCAATAAATTCTACTACCGTGGCGTGTTGATCGGCACCACGTGGCCGATATCCGTCGTAAAACATCAATGCTCTTCCTGCTTGAAGAATAGAGTTATATGCAATGCTGTAAGCCTAATCTGGCGATTCTGCAAGATTTCTCGTAGCAGTGATTAAATCGCGTTTTGCTAATTGCAATAATTGATTTATGTCATTACTATTACTTTGAAATACTTTTATTCGGTTTGTTTTAATCAACCTTTCAAACGGCATTAGTACTCCCTATTATGTAAATTTTCGGTGCTTCATTAACGTTTACCCAGAAAGAATCTTTTTCCTTTTCTTTATTATTCCAATCTTCATTCGAGTAGATAACATAATTAATAGGGCGATTGATTTCTTTTTCCAGTTTTGAGATGGTGGGAGATAGCTTTTCAAGGTCAACATCACCAATAATCATCAGATCAATGTCGGATCGGTCATCTACCTCTCCTGAAGCGTAGTATCCAAAAATAAACGCTTCATGGATATTGTTCATTTTCTGAAGAGTGGACTTTATGGCATTTCCAATACCTTCTGTCTTTATAACAATTGATCTTAATTCATTCACAATGGGACAATTATTATTTATATGATACTCTTTTGAATTTCCATGCATCTGGCTGGAAAGAATTCCTACCTTTTCAAGTTTTACCAATTCTTTCCAGACTGCGCTGTAATGTTCGTCTATCGCGTGAGCTAATTCATTGGCATTACGAGGTTCACCAGGCGAAAGAAATAAGGCAGATAGAACTTTTGCTCTTACACGTGATGAAAATAGAATTTCAAGCATAGCAACATTGTATCACTTTTAGTGATAAAAATATCACATTTAGTGATACAAATATAGTTTTACTCTTGCCATTGTCTTCTGGAACAACAATATTTTAAACAACTTCCTACACATTGTCATATTCTACTTTTGGCTCGTCTCGTAAATTTCAAAACCCTCATAAGCAATCAGAAATGCTTCATCATGCATGGCAGTACACCCGGCAATCAATCCCACCGGCGATCCAGTGACAGCTTCCGGCACATCAATAACTTCATACATATTTTCGGACTTGATCGTCCAGCCAAACCAGTAGATCTGATCACCAACGGCCCGAAACTCCCTGACCACGTGCCCTGCCGTTCTCCAGACTTGTTGGGGCTGCTCGGGATCACTGATATCGTACGCTTCAATGGCTTTGTAACTCAGATACAACCGTTCCCCGATAACCTGCAGGTTGAACGGTTGCAAGGGGTTGACCGGTGTGGACTCAATCACCAGGATGGCCGGAGAGAGTTCGCCAGGAGAAGAGAGCTGAATTCGGTACAGCCCACCCTGATACCCTTCCGCCCCAGCGAACAGACTTCCCTCCGCCAATCCCAGACTTAATGGAAACTCCGGCATTTCGATGCTTTCGATAATATTCATTTGTCTTTGAGAGGTAATTTCGATGGCTGAAATAAATCCTGTCGTTTTTTCGACCTTTCCGCCGGCATACAGGATGTTTGCTTGCGGGTCAAAAATCATGGCTGTCAGGCTCCCCGTTAATTCCACCTGCTGGATGGGGGTGAATGTATTTGGGATAGATAGATCCAAAACCACCAGATACCTGTCCGAATTCACCACAAGTAATGGGTCGGGTTCACCGGGAATGAGGAGCAACAGCGATACCTCTCCTGGCAGAGACTCGCTCTGGCTAATAATCCGTGGTTTTTCATGCTGACTGATATCAATCATCTCTACAGACTGATCCAATCCCACAAAAGCCACATCGTCCCTCATTACGATGCCATTGATATTTTCCTGGATTTGGGAAACCTGCCTGAGAGCCAATGTCTGATGGACCGAAGTGCTGGGCAAGGGCGCAGAAGTTGGGATGATTATCGCCGTGTCAGTTGGGTTGGGATGGGTTAGTTTTGGGATAGGAGGGTTGGTTTTCTCCGGAGGAACTGTTTGCGTGGGTTGAGCCGGCACACAGGCAACCAGCCAGACAGTGATCAGGAATATGAGTAGTTTTTTCAATCACCCTCTCTCTTTCCAGAGATTGGCAAATCCATCGCTGATGAATAACCCCATTATATGATTTTTCAACGCAAAAATAAATAATGACAAATTCTACAAAGATTTCAGTCTATAATTTTTATTGTTATGATCATATCAATTAACGTTTAGCCAGAAAGGATTTCTATGGAAAAACCAAAAACGATCCCAGAATACATCCTGTCAGCCCCAGAAGCGGCGCAATCGAAATTATGGGAGTTGCTGGAAATCCTGCGCAGAGCAGCCCCCGGCGCCGAGGAATCCCTCAAATGGGGACAACCCGCCCTATCCTACAATTGGATCCTCTTTCAATTCGCCGGTTTCAAACAGCATGTGGGTTTATATCCCCATCCGAACGTGGTCAAAGCCTTTCAGGATCGCTTGACGGACTACAAAACTTCCAGCAGCACCATCCAATTCCCGCTGGATAGAACTTTACCATCCGATCTCATCTACGAAATCTCCGTCTACCGGGTACGCGAAAGCAAGGAAAAAGGCATTAAGTGGATGTAGTGCATCCGTGATGCACCAATCCTTCTTTGCTTATGAGGGCAAGGGTGTATTCGTAATGCGCCAATCTTTCCATTGAACATTATAGGGTGCGTCAGCGACACCACCCTACTATCTCTCCCCCATCATCCACATCTGCTTGCCATCGGCGATGATCTCAATCCTGCCGGTCTGGTTTGTGCTGAGCTGTCCGGGCACGTCACCTTCCACATATTCATGGTGGATCAAGACCTGTGGCTGCCAGGGGATTTCATTCATATCCACCTCTAAACCCGCTCTCACCAGCACAACCGTGCCTTCCATCATCTGTAAACGATCACTGCTTCTGATTTCCCTATCCAGCAGCATCAAACGAAAATCACCATAAGTCAGCAGAAAGGATATGCCTGTTTTTTCAAGCGAAAACTTTTCCAACACCACCCCATCCCCACAATCCACCTGCTGCCCGGAGGTCAGAATACCGGTTTGGATCTTTCGCTCCTGCAACACCTCTTGCATCGTTGCGGCTGTTTTGGAGGCCGGTATCTCCTCTCCCCACAAAAACTGCTGCACCTTAAAACGCTCCAAAATTGTGGGGTAGGCCGTATAGGTGCTGGCGCTTGGATAGGTTAATATAGCCAGATCGAGTTTCCGATCCAGCACCGGCTGGTGTTGTGTGATCTCGCTGCTCAAGGAGTTTGCCCGTTCACCGGCATTGATCAGAATCCGTTTGCCAGATGGCGTCTGCACCAGCACCACACCAGCATTCGGTTCATCCAATATCCATATATGCAGATTGCCATCCGGCCTGAGCAGCACAGCATTCCAAACCAGAAAGACAGTCGCCACCATCACGCCCAGCACCAGGATTGGTTTTTGCTGCAGTTGAATACCTCGCTTTTTCTTACGATGTGCCAGGAAAAATATCAGCAGGTACATAACCACCACAGTGAGAAAACTGACCTCCCCCAGCGTCACCACACCGCCCGGGAAGCCTGCCAACCAGGTCACGATCTGATTGGTGTAGTACAACGGTACCCAGACCACGTAGGACAATAGCTGTCCCAGCGGTGCGATCACCAGCCCCACGATCACCGCAATACCGCCCAGAATCATCACCAAAGGCTGCACCGGCAGGATCAAGGGGTTTGCCAGCAGAGTGGTGAGTGACAGGCGTTCAAAATGATATAACACCACCGGCAGGGTCATCACCTGCGCAGCCAGGGTGAACAGGAAATAATCACTTACCGGTCCGGTGATCCGTTCCACCACAGTGTCTGGCAGATACTTTCCCGCCAGGTTGCGGAACCAGTTCATCAGACGATCGGCATACAGAACCAATCCCAGCGTGGCTGTCACAGACAGTTGAAAGCCAGCATCCCCAATTAAGAGTGGATTGAACAGACACATGATTGCAGCGGTCAGTGCCAGGGTATACATACCGGATTGTCCCCTGCCGATCAGACTGGCACTCATCGCCAGGCAACTCATCACAGCCGCCCGGGCGACCGCAGGCGCACCACCCACCAGCACGGTGTACAACCCCATCGCCAGGATCGCCAGCAGTGCTGCCCACCAGATCGATAAATACTTGCGAAACCCCTTCAGAAAAATACCTGCCAGAATCGCCATATTGAAGCCGGAAATGGCTACCACATGGGCGGTGCCGGTATCCTGAAAGGCCTTTTCCAGTTCGTAAGGGATGTCGGTCTCAATCCCCAGCAGGATACCCGAGAGCAAACCCGCTTCCGGCTGGGGCAGAAAATCCTGGATGAGATGGTAGGCCTTTTGTCGTAGAGCAAACAAGCCCGATTTTACCCAGCCAGCCTTACCAGATGCAATCCATTTTACATAAGGATATTCCATCAGTGAATAAATTCCGCGCTGTGCAAGGTATTTTTTATAGGAAAATTCTTCGTTTTCACCAGGTGTCTGTGGTGTTCCCGTCACATTGACCCTGTCCCCATATTTCCATTCCCCGCTGCGCTGAATAACCAGTACCTTTCCTTTTAAATTGCGTTGTTCCGGCCGCTCCATCCGGTCAACACATACGCTGAAACGAACGGACCTCTCATTATGTTGCGGATCAGAACACACCACCCCACTGATGGTGACTTTTCCCTGGTCGTTATAATAAGCGATATCGTTTGGCGTGAAAGGTTTATGCTGAACCGTGCTGTAACGCCATCCTCCACCGGCCAACACGGCCAGAAGCAGGAACACGGGCAGGCTTTGTTTTCTAAAGCCAGACCATTTCCGCCTTACCAGATACTCCAAACCCAATAATCCCAGACATACGAAAAAGCTGGTCCGCCAGATAGCCACCGATACAGGCGCAAATACCGACACTGAAATACCCAGCAGAAAAGCGGAAGATATCCAGAATAAAGGGATTCTTCTCATCGCGGTCTACGAACCATCCATTCGTAATAGGATAATTTTTGTGGTCCGAAAAGATTTACTCGGTTTCTTCAACCACATCCATTTCGGGTTCTTCTTCGCGCCACTCAAAGAGTTGCAGATTATCCAGAAAAATCTTCGTGCTGGTTCGGGTCTCACCATTTCTTTCATACTTTTGGGTGCGCAATTGTCCTTCCAGAAAAACCAACTCACCTTTATGTACGTACTTATCACAGAATTCAGCTGTTTTTCCCCAGGCTTCAATGTTGAACCAATCGGTTTCCTTCTTGACCTCTCCCGACCTGTCTTTCCAACGCCGGTCTACAGCCAGTGTAAAAGTACACACATGTTTGTCGTTGGCTGTTGTTTTGGATTCCGGTTCTCTCCCAACACGACCAATTAATTGCACACGGTTCAATGATGCCATACTAACCTAACCTCCTGGTGTTTTTATGTTATTTAGTTTTTGCGATTTTTGTGGGATGAGGCTGTGATGAATCGGATGATTTTCCAACCCCAATCGGTGTTCATTTTTAAGCATGAATACCTTAAAATAGTTTATAGTTAATTATCTGACTGTCAAGCAAAAATCAATCATAATCAGGAGCCAGTTATGTATATTTCAATAGAAGGCGTGATTGGCGTCGGGAAGACGACCCTTGCCCGTATGTTACAACCGGCCTTTGAAGCCAATTTGCTGCTGGAAGTCTTCGAAGAGAACCCCTTCCTCAGTAATTTCTACGCCAACCGTGAATTGTATGCCTTCCAGACCCAGATGTTCTTTCTGCTTTCCCGTTACCGCCAGCAAAATCAACGTGTACCCGAATTATTAGCGGCCGATCAACACCTGATCAGCGATTACACCTTCGATAAAGATGCGCTCTTCGCCAGAATAAACCTCCAAGGGGATGAATTGGAGATGTATTACAAGATTCATGAAGCCCTGGCTGAGAAAATTCCACCCCCCGACCTGATAGTCTACCTGCGGGCGGACACCGATGTACTCATGCAGCGCATTGCCATGCGTGACCGTCCCTACGAACGTACCATGCAGCACGATTATATTCACGAACTGAATCTGGCTTATGACGATTATTTTCAAAATCAGACACATAAAGCCAAAGTGCTTATCCTGGATTGCAATGAACTAGACTTTGTGCGCCATCCTGACCAATTAGAGTTAATTGAAAATCGCATCCGTCAGGTTTTGCAGCTTTCACCCTACCAACCTACCTTACCCATTTAGCCAACTCGCCCGAAAGGATCATATCCATGCGCATTACCCGTGATATTTTACTAAAAGCAGCCAGAACCGTTGTCCAGCAACGCACCATGCGTGATAAGCACATCTTATGCGTCTACCTGACCGGCTCTGTGATTGATGATCTGCCTCTGCTGGGTGGGACTGCGGATATTGACCTGATCTTTGTGCATGACAGTTTTCCAGCGCAACCACGTGAAATCATTCGACTGACCCCGGATGTACATCTCGATCTGGCACACCACGACCAGTCCATCTACAACCAACCGCGCGAATTGCGCATCAATCCCTGGATTGGATCCTATCTCTTGAAAAATCCCATCGTTTTACATGGTACCCAACACTGGTTTGAATATATTCAGGCTACCGTGAATGCCACATTCAACCAGCCCGAAACCGTTTTACAGCGTGCGTTACCGTTGTCCGAAACAGCGCGTCAGACCTGGCTGGATTTTCAGCTTGACCCACAGGATCCCGACCCACAGCGCATCTGGGCTTACCTGCAGTCACTGGAACAGGCAGCCAATGCCCTGGCAATTCTCGAAGGTCCACCACTAACCGAACGCCGCTTCATGTTGCAATTTCCGGAACGTGTCGCTGATCTTGGGTACCCGGGTATGGCTTCAGGATTGGTGGATCTGATCGCACCACAAATGCCTGACACAGACACAATCATGCACTGGATCACGGATTGGAAAACTACCCTCGCGAAAGTGGGTCAGCGCGAAGATTGTCCATTAGGGCTCAGTCCCATCAGGCATGGCTATTACACCCGTGCTGCTGAAGCCCTCGCCAATGACGAACCGGCTGCTGCCCTTTGGATCATTCTACATACCTGGACGCGTGCCATCATCAGTTGCCAGGCTGATCCGGAATCCCTGGAGAATTGGACTTCCTGTCTGACCGAACTGGGCATCTATGGCGATCATTTCCAGAATTGTATGAATCGTTTCGATCAATTTTTGGATCAGGTCGAAGAAATCATAGAAAAATGGGCAGATCGTTACGGGATAGACCTCAGTACTCTTCATTAATAATGTCAAAACCTGTGGATATCATCCCTGTGGATATCATCCCTGTGGATACTTATCCTGTGGATAAAACCAGAAAAACTGTGGATAACTACTCTTTCTTAGGATATAAACCTATATCCAACTATGGAGAAAAATTTATAAATTTTCAATAAATTTTTATTCTTTTATCTTCAAAAATCCTTTATATGGTGGTGTTCTTCATTAGTTTCCCATATATGCGGGTTTTCCTAATTTATATCCAATTTTCAGAAAAAAAGTTTTGCCTACTTTCCTCAATTTATACACACCTGGTCGTGGAGAAAAAATGATCATCAAACCGCTATATATGGGAGTAAATTGTCGTTCTAAATCCATATATAGTGGCTTTTCATCTTCTATCCACATATCCACAGCCCCTACTATTAATACGACTCTATAAAAACATAATTATATCTATGTAATACTTTTACCAAAGTTCCAATAAATTCGTAAATCATTAAACATTTCAATACATTGTATTAAAAGTTATACGTTTCTGAAACTTGTTTTTTGTATTTATTTCTTGTACAATCAATTTAACTTTTATCGATATTATCTAAAATTTTTGTTTGCTTATCGTTGACTGCTGGAAGCTATCAGAAAAATCATGGCAAGGGAGAAAAACAATGGACGTCATTAAAGTAAAAGCAAACTCACGTACAGCAGCTGTTGCGGGAGCAATCGCCGGTGTTGTGCGTGAACATCATCGTGCAGATGTGCAGGCCATTGGTGCTGGCGCCATCAATCAGGCGGTGAAAGCCCTGGTTCTGGCAAAAGGATACCTGGCAGAAGATGGTATCAATGTCGTTTGTATTCCTGAATTTGTGGATGTAGATATTGAAGGAAAGGTTCGCACCGCGATCAAATTATCCGTAGAACCCCGATAATTTTCATTTAATTAGTTCGAAGCCTGAATGACTTCATCCGGGTAGAATACTACTTCATCTTTGCCGGTTAATTTTTCCTGAACTTTTGCAATGATCAGGTCAAGATGGCGGGGGTGTTTCACAAAATCCAGCGAATCGGCCGGAACTGTTAAGACCGGGCAGAATGTGAAATGATCAATCCAGCTTTCATATAACGTATTCAATTGTTCCAGATAATCATCCGGGATGGTTTGCTCGTAAAAACGGTCGCGTTGCTTGATGCGCTGCACCAGGGTGGGTACGGATGCACGCAGATAAATAACCAGATCAGGAGGCGTTAAAAATTCGGTCAGGGTCTGGTATAACGCGTGATAGGTCTGGTAGTCGCGTTCGTCCATGCTTCCCTGTAAAAACAAATTACGAGCAAATATCTCTGCGTCTTCATAGATACTGCGATCCTGAATCACAGATCCAATAACACACATTAATTGTTGGTGTAATTTAACACGATGAGTGAGAAAGAATATCTGCGAGTGAAAACTCCAGGCATTCATGTCAGCATAAAAATCAGCCAGGTAGGGATTCTCGGTGACTGGCTCGTAAAATGGCTGAAATCCCATGCGCAGGCAGATCATCTCTACCAGGGTGGACTTTCCAACACCGATGTTTCCGGCAACTGCTATATATTTTTTCATTGAATCTCCTTCTGGTGTTGGTCAGTGTTGGATATCGATTGTTTATTTTCTATTTCTCTTCTATTTAATTAAACCATCAAATCAGAAAATCATCTGTCATAAAAAGAATCAATGTGGGAGTAGGAATAGAATTCTTTGTTGAATGTTTTTTTGGTTATCGAAATTCCAATACAACATAATACCAAATTCCGTCGCGCTTTCCAAAGAAACGGAGCACATCATCTTTCAAACTGGGGTTATTGAGTATCAATCCACAACAATATCCATGAATAACTTCATGATAGTAAGTTGAGAAAAATTGTTTATCGTATGAAAAACCAACACGAGGACCCTTGCGGAAAAAGAAAAAAGGATTTTCTTTTATCAAAAACCAGTCAAACACCTCTTCAAAATTATATTTTTCGTTTAGTATATTACCATCCTGTACGACAAAATTACTCACTTCCAAAATCCAGTGATTATTCCAAGCCTTGAATTTTTTTATTGGTACATGTGTAACAAAATAGGATGCAAATGAGAATATAATTTCATGTTGTAAATTAAAGACTTGTAAAGTAGTTCCATCTCCTAGCCCTAAAAATAAAGGTTTATCTACAACCCAAATCGGTCTCCAATAAGGATACTGAGAATTTAACATTGATTTTTCCCAAATTGAAATACTCTCGTCCAGTACCAAATAACTGATCACATTATCTTTTGTGTAGGGGGTTTGTTTGGGGTCAATTAATGTATAAGCAAAAAACACGAGTTTTTCTTCATCTTCTGTTTGAAAAAAATAGACCTCAGGAAGTTGGTAAATATTTTGTAAAACCCTTGTGTTGTTTTGATACAAGTCATAGAGATAATAAGAATCCTTAACTTTTTGTAAACTATAACCATTCTTTTCAAGAGATTGATTAATACTCTCCACAGTTGTTGGTGAATGAGATTGATGAGATGATGATGATGGTGTTGGGAGTGCTTCTGGCGGAATAAACCATAAAAACACACTTTCGGAATGATCTGCGCTCTGATATTTTGATGGTAAAGGATATTCTTTTAAGACGAGATTCGATGGTAATGAACTCGTTTTACTCCAAAAATCATTATCTTCTGAACGTAGTTCAATCTTATTGAAATCTGGCTTCTTTTTTTCTTCAATCGGACGTATCCATTTAAAAGTACTTGAAATATCCTCAAAGTGGGCGTTATCTGTTTTTATATAAAAAAAGCGGCGAGAAATGTCATCTGATGAATTTTCAACAACAGCCCATGTTGTTTCTGACAATCCAGATCGCGGAAGTAATTTGCAACCACCCATTTCTACTGTCACCAACCAGGAAACAGTGTATAAGTTTTTTGTGTTGATGTTTGCCAACCATTCACATACGGTTAAAGCATTCGGATAGAAAGAATATTCAGGTATGTATCCAATTTCAAAAAAGCCATCAGTTCCCAAATATGACAAATCAGATTTTTTTATCCATTGTTTTGGATAAGAAAAAGAAAACCAGCCTTCAGGATCAATAAAAACTTGGTACTCAGGCTGAGTGGCGGTTTTAATAATTAGGTTTTCGAGTGTGGTTGTTGGTGAAAGAGTACTTGTTCGGCTTGGATTCGGAGATGCTGTCACTGAAGGGAAGGATAATGATGGCATTAAAGACGGATGTGTTTTTATTTCAGTCTTTGCTGGAATACAAGATACTAATATAACAAGCAAAAAAAGTAAAAGAAGGAATTTAGTTTGTCTCATTTCGGAAGTCACAGAAATAACCAGTTAACTTATTATACAAACCTTTGAGATGTCAGCTATTATCGAGTTGTTGATAAATAAGGGATAAGTAGTGGATAACTATGTGCAAAACCTGCATCTATTGTGGATAACATCTTGAAAACGGTGGATAAATCATGATTCCAGGGATTCAAGGAGAAAAATAAACCGTATTCATTTACCAATTTGTGGAAAACTGTGGATAACTACCCCTAAATCTGTGGATAACTGGTCTTAATTGTGGAAAACTCGTTCTAAAAATGAAAAGAGACTGGATTTCCAGTCTCTTTCAATTGTTATTAGTTGAATGTTATGCTGGGCGAATTGCTTCGTTGGGGCAAACGTCCACACAGGAACCACAATCCTGACAGAGTTCGGCATCGATCACAAAGTAGCCGTCACCTTCAGAGATTGCATTTTCCGGACATTCTGACTCACAAGCTCCACACATTAAACATTCATCAGCGATAATTACGTGTGCCATTGTTATTTCCTTTCAGCCATGTTGGATAAAATCAAAGTTTTCTGTTGCCAAGAATAGCACAATTTTAACCTTGTTGTAGCGGTCTTTTGTCATGAAAGTAACTGACAATTGACCAAAAAGATTGGAATTTATTAGCTTGTGGGCAATCAATCCCAATGCAGAATCTGATTGCGCAACTCACCCCATTTGAGTGCATCGGCTATTCCCTGTTCGATGGAAAGTTCAGCTTTCCAGTTCAATAGGCGCAAGGCTGTATCCGCGTTGGCATAAGCGCCGGCAACATCACCCGGACGCGGTGGCATGTCGCGCTTCTGGATTGTTTGACCATAGACCTTCTCAAAGGCGGTCACCAGTTCGCGCACGGTTACTCCGCGACCTGTACCCAGATTGATCACCAGATAGTTGCTCTCCGGAGAGCCAGCGCGTTCAAAGACAGCGTCGAAATCAGTAAGACCCAGCACATGCGCACGCGCCAGATCCCAGATGTGGATGTAATCACGAATGCCGGTGCCATCACGGGTTTCGTAATCGATGCCGGTGATGTGAAATTCTGGGTTGATACCTAGCGCGGTTTCCACCAGCTTACCCAGCACCAGACTGGGTTCTTTGACATGCAGTCCGGAGCGCATCTGTGGGTCGGCACCAATCGGGTTGAAATAACGCAGCGCGATACCTTTCATTCCATAAGCCGCACAGAAATCGCTCAATACCATTTCCATCATATACTTGGTGCGGGCATAGGGGCTGAGGGGTTTCAGTGGTGATTCCTCTGTTACCATGAAGCCAGGCACCAGTGCATACAGCGAGGCCGAAGAACTGAACACCACCTTATCGCAACCCAGCTTGTGCAGGTTCATGAACAATTCCAGTGATTTGGCAACATTCTCGCGGTAGTAGAGATAAGGTTCT
Source organism: Anaerolineaceae bacterium (assembly GCA_019429225.1). Taxonomy (GTDB): domain Bacteria; phylum Chloroflexota; class Anaerolineae; order Anaerolineales; family Anaerolineaceae; genus UBA6170. The sequence goes on along the minus strand of JAHYJK010000020.1, from coordinate 2,383 downwards.
GCAACAGACTCCGGTACCACAATCAATGCGGCGCAATGCAGACAGGCTTGAATATCCGGATGGTCACCAAAAATATGTGCCAGCGCACCGGCATCGGCAATGTCTGTCTGATAGAAGATGCGATCTTTGGTGAACTCCACCCGGCCCGTAACTAGCGAGTCCATGATAATAGGGGTGTGCCCTGCGTCTTCCAGGGCAGATGCCACCGTGCTGCCGATATATCCCGCCCCGCCTGTGATGAGAAATTTCATGTTACTCCTTTATGGTGTTGCTTCGCATTGTAATGGTTCTGTCGCGCGTTGGATTGCGCTGGATTTTTCCTCGGAATCTTGTGTCTCTCGCTCTATTCTATCCCATAAACGACAAATTGCCGGATGAATCACCGGGGAAACTGCCGCGCTCTGGGCACTCATTTCCACGGCTTCCTGCCATAGAGCGAGATGAGTATATCCTTCGATGAAAGGGAAACGTTCCACCGGGTCATTGGGCTGGTCGTCCAGGTGGAAGGCAATCTCACCCAGTCGTAAAACCTCGTTCCAATCACCCAGTTGACGCGCCAGATCAGCTTTCTGGAAGTAATAGCACCAGCCATGGGTTGGTTCGGATCCGTAGATGGCTGGCGGAACATGCTGCGGTTCTGGCAGGATCACATCCCAATCGGTCAGGTGGATGGTCTCACGCACCTGCAACGGCACCATCCAGTTATCCGGCTCCAGTTCGGGATCCAGCACGCGCAGGCAGGCCGGTGGTTGGTAGACCAGCGCAATCGAATCACTGGTGTTGCCGTAAAAATCACCCACCAGCAGGTTTTGATTTACCGGCTCATCGGGCGTTAGTGCCCTGACTGCCAGCCCCACCCGCACGGTCGGGTAATAGAGCACATACGGGATGGTATTATCCTGCCGATCCGTGTTGCTATAGATCCAGTTTAGCCCACCGGTGAGAGAGTTATCGCTGAAGAATTGCAGCGGCAGTTCATGTGCGAAGATGATCGTGTCCTCCTCCAGCGCCGGGATACGCCAGGTAATCTGCCAGAAGAAACGGGTTTGTTGCTCCCAATCACGCTGGAACTGGATGCCCATGCGCAGTTGGTAGGCTGCCGAGAGTGCCACCGCCAGCACCAACACACCTACCTGCATCCAGCGCCGCAGTGGCATCAGCATCACCACGCTCACCCAGAATAAAGATACACCCAAAATGAAGGGCAACGTGAAGCGGTCATTGGGGAAGGTAAGTCCGATGGGAATCTGCGTCAGCCAGAAGGGAACCCCGGCCAGCAACAGCGCGCTCAGGGCGATCCACAGGCTCTTCCAATACTTGTTGCACTCCGGCTTTTCCGAAGGAGGGGACTGTCTCCCCAGCCAGAACATCACCAGCCCCAGAACCCAGAAGCGCAGCACATAGATGGCCTCTGCCAGCGCCAGCAACAGGAAGATGCCGCCCAGCGAGATAGCAATATATAGCGGCACCAGTGAGAACGAGAAAATGGCGTTCATGGCCAGCTTGAGCATCTTGCGCAGCGAGAACTTCGAAGCCCCGGCAATGCGTTTGGCAGGTGAGTAGGGCAGAATCACCGTACGGTAACCCATCCAGGCCACCATCCCGCGCAGGAAACGGTGATATTCATGCAGATTCTTCAATGCCACCAGCGCATTGCGCCGGATCAGGCGAAAATCACCCACCCCGGGTTGAATCTGTGTATCCCCAATACGATTGATCAGCTTGTAGAAAGAATTCGAGGTCCAGCGCTTGAACCAGGAGGCCTGCTGATCCTCCAGGCGTTGCGCCAGCACCACCTCGTAGCCGGATTCTGCCAGCGCCAGCATCTCCGGAATCATCTCCGGCGGGTGTTCGCCATCCCCATCCATAGTGATGACTGCGTCCGCATCGGATTGATCCAACCCGGCGGTAATGGCTGCTTGGTGCCCAAAATTACGGCTGAGTTCAATCACGCGCACGCGCTCATCCGTAGCTAAAATGGATTCCAATTGAGTCTGTGTGCCATCCGAGGAACCATCATTGACATAGATAAATCTAAATTCATTCCGTAGCCCATCGACTACCGCACATAACTGCTGATGGAATGCACCAATCCCCGCCTCTTCATGATAGACAGGGATGATAATCTCTACTGTTTCAAGCGGATTCGTCTCAGGCATAAGCGTGAATTTTCATTCCAGAATGCCTTAATCATACCGTTATTTTCCAATTCAAACAACGAAAATTATCCGTGAATACAATGGTTCACCAGATTTAATAAAAATCCCTTTGCGCCTTATCTTTTAAAACTTCGCGTCTTTGCGTCCCAATCTTTTTTCTGTCATGAACTGTCAGTATTAAATCTAAGTCCTGGATGAAGAGACCTGTTGACTTATTATTGTGG
>JAHYJK010000294.1 GCA_019429225.1 Anaerolineaceae bacterium | reverse complement strand
CAGGAACTGCTACGCTTTCAGAGTAAGCAGTTTCAATGCCGGTTTCTTTCTGCAAACCGACAATACCTTCGTAAGCGAGGGTGTTATAGTCGGCGTCGGTGATTACACCTGGAAAAATAGCGGCTAACTTCCACACTTTTACTTCCGGTGCTTCTTCAACCGGTGCAGCTGGAGCACATTGTGTTGCCAGTAATGACAACAAAACCAATACAGTAACTAAAACGATTTTACTTCTTCCCATTTCTAAACTCCTTTAATAGGGTATGAATAAAAAAGAGGGAACACATAAAGTTCCCCCTTATTACCGATAGAGATCATCTGTTGATGATGGAAATATTTGCATTAATTTGATTAACATTAAATTTGCCAATAAAAAATGGATAAAATTTAGCTTTACAATACTATATTATAATAACATATATGAGGTCTTTGCACGTCACAAAATTCCCAGAAAGAATGATAAAAGTAATAAAATTGTCTCCATTGAGAGGAAAAAGCAAATTCTTACACAATTATTTAGAATTTGGTGTATAACAGTAAAATCTCATTTGTGCGTGGTATTCCAGAAAACCTAAGGAGAATCAAAGATGATTACTATCAAAGTTCCAGAGACCAGAGATGACTTTAAAGCATATTACGATCTGCGATACCGCGTTTTACGGGCACCCTGGGGACAACCAAAAGATACTGAAAAAGACGATTACGAACCCATCAGCCAGCATTTCATGGCGGTGGATGATACAAATGGAAAAGTAGTTGGTGCGATTAAAATGTTTGAGAAAGAAGAGAGGGTGGGGTGGGTGTCGCATCTGGCTGTTGATCCAAGTTACCAGAAAAAAGGTGTTGGATTAAGATTGATGGAGACAGTGGAACAAGCAGCCAAAGAAAAAGGGTACCACATTATAGGCTGCATGTCACGTTTGAACACAACATCTTATTTTGAAAGATTGGGATTTAGAACTGCAGGGTTACCAACGAATTATTTTGGCACAACTCAGGTGCTCTGGATGGAAAAGGAAATTAATTAAAGAATGTTGTGGATTTGACTCCACAACATTCTTGGATATTAATTTTTTGCCTTAGCAATGGGTTGCTTGAAAACATGAATTATAAGTTTGAATACACCTTTGATGGGTGCAAAAGCCCAGGAAACAAGTCCATTCACCAGGGTTAATCCCTGTCCTAACCAAATGAACAATGGGCGTGTAAGTTGTAAAACCTTAAATCTAGAATAGGCGATTGATAACACAATCGTACCAATGGATATACCAAAACGAGCCCAATCATTGAAATGAATACCAGCGAATTCCTCCAAAAGAATCTCAATGCCTATATTTAGAATCAGAATATAGGCAGCAGTTTTCAAGACAGGGAAACGAATCACAATTGAACTGAAGATACCAGCTGCAAAACGCATAATCAGGATGCCAATGGCAACACCAAGGATCACAATCCCAATATGATCCGAGAGGGAAACTGCTGCTACCACATTATCCAGACTGAATGCCAGATCCATGAGTTCCACGTTGAGGACTGTCAACCAGAATCCCTGTTTCTTAAGTGGTCGCATGGCATCTTCTTCACTGCCTTCATGACCGGGGGCACCCAGGTCATCCAAAGCCAGACGGATCAGATATGCAGCCCCTAATACTTTTAACCAGGGGTTCTGAATAATATAACTGGCCAGAAACAACATGATGATTCGGCCACCATACGCTCCAATCAATCCAACCCTCAAGGCTGCTACCCTTTGATAACCCAGTGGTTTATCAAAGATATGACCTAATTTTGCCAACCTTTTAGGCCAGGGTATGCGTTCATGTTCCGGTAATCTGGAAACCATAGCGCCTAATACGGCTGCATTATCCAGTGATAGGACCCCCTCCAAAAATATGAGTTGTAAAACAATCGCTACAAATGACCAATCCATAAAAAATCTCCTTAAATCAACCTGTAAAAAATATATTCGTTTCAGTCACTATCGTTCTTTTTAGATTTTAACGATGGTAAAAAGAAGGACTTCAAAAATCTCAGCATTGCTTACAATACCATTAAAGGCTGAGAATAATTGCTGTTATTTGCCTTACTTTTTCAGGGGTATCATAATTTATACCACTCTCCCTATGTGTTGCGTATAAAATTAAGTAGATTGTCAGAGTTGTAAGGATAAAGATCATAATTTCGTTGAATCTGGATGAGGTTTTTTAAAACCTTAAACAATTTCTTTTTCTTTTAGCTGTCTTAAGATAAAAAAGAGGGTATGAAACAAAATTCATCTCACAAACTAAGAATACAAAAGATCTGGAAAGATAACCAATCCATCATATTTGTAGCTTCTATCATCTTTATTCTGGTGATCTTTGCAATTCTATATCCGAAAAAGCAATATCCTCCAGTGCCTGAAGAACGGCTTGCGCTCGATCCGTTCTTAGGAACCGAAAATGCCCCCATTACCATCATTGAGTATGGCGATTATGCCTGTAGTGGCTGTAAACTCTGGCATAATGCCGGGGTACTGGATGAGATCCTGGAGCTTTATGATGGTGAAGTGAAATTTATCTGGCGGGATAATGCTCATATCAGCACTGCTTCTATAACTGCTGCTAATGCGGCGCAATGTGCATACGATCAGGGTAAATTCTGGGAATATCATAATCTTTTGTTTAACAATCCGCGTGGTTTCTCAGATGAAGGGTTGAAGGCATATGCCGTTGATTTAGGATTGGATACTGACCAATTTAACCTTTGTGTAGATCAGGGATTGTATGTCAATAAAGTTATTCATAGTATGAAACTAGCTGGAGAAGATGGACTAAATCAAACCCCTTCATTTTTAGTAAATGAAATAATTATAATTGGGCCACCAGCCACTTCATATCTGGCCGATCTGATCACTACATTATTGGATGAATAGATGAATTAATTAGAAATTTCCTTGTCCAGAAGAAAAATGGCTTATGCATACCAAATATCATGCAATTGTCGGACAAATATTATTGACTCTCATTTTTTGGTTTGCTATACTTATAGAGTGTTAGACATTATTATAAGTTGTAGGAATTGCTTATCTTCATCGAATTATTGGCACATCCCGTCGTACAAGAGTAACGTCGGGTATTTTACTGTCAGCTAACCGGGCGTTAAAACTCAGGTTAAAAAAATGGGAATGCCCCAATATTATTGTCTAAGGAGTTTGAAAAATGAAAGTAACACCCCCAGTACCCGTATCTGTAGATAAAATGACGATTGATGTTTCAGAAATTGAAGGTTTGCTACAAGCACCTCCAATGCAATTACCACCCTGGCAGGATGCCTCATTCTTATTGGGCGATGGCCGCACCATGCTCATTCGCGCAATGACTGAAGATGATATCCCCCAATTACTTGACTTTATGAAACTTGTGATGGAAGAAGAAAAAGACTTCTATGACATCGTGGGTGTTCGGGTTTATGGTGAAATTTTAGCTGTGAAACGTAAAAGAATTAAAGATGCCTTCACTTTGCTTGGTTTAATCGATGGTGAATTTGTTGGTTTTGCAAATGGTCGTTTCTGGGATAAAGATACAGCCATCAGTCTTCATACCATGGCATTCTCCCGCCGCGGAAAAGTGGGTTGGGCAATGTATTATGCCAAGACCTACTATGCTCTGGAAGTTTGCAAAGCACAACAATGGTGGTCAACGTTTGAAAGCTATAACGGATGGCGAATGGCTGGGCTGGCAATGGCACAACCAACCTTACCCTGGCCACAGTATCAGCATGAATTAGGCGGCGCACGAATTTATTTGGTCAATCAGGATTCATGGAATGCCAGCCTCAAGAATTGGTTGCCCAACTACATTGGTAATCAAATGGACTTTAATCCAACCGATGAAGTTCGCAAAGCCAATGAAGTTATGCGCATGCCGGAGCTCAATCTCTAAAAAAGTTAAATATCAAGGAAGGATCAGTCTGATCCTTCCTTTTTTAGTAAGTAGTTATTTTATTGGT
>JAHYJK010000019.1 GCA_019429225.1 Anaerolineaceae bacterium | reverse complement strand
TTACGCCATCTTCAAATTTTTGTACAGATACTCCGATCGAAGTTTGTCCTCCGGAAGAAGCATTGATTATGGAAGCAATTTGAATGATGATGTTTTCCCCACTACCAATCTGTTGAACCCGATAATTCCCTCGATGAAAATGTGCAAATAATGTTTTTGATATATCAGCTGGCGTTATGTTTCCGTGAAAAGTTTTATGTTCCATATTTATATTATAATCAAGCTACTCTTAAAAAAGAAATTATTGGAGAAAGTGTGATCAAGAAATTATCATTATTGGCTGGCGTTATACTCCTGATTTCATTATTTTATAATGTCCTGTTAGTCAATGCTTATCCTTTACCTCAGTTACCGACAGTTTCTGTACCAACAGTTACAGGTACTCCTTCAGGAGTTATTATCACTGTTCGGCCAAGTCAAAATGAAGACTTTATCAACGTACGATCAGGTCCCAGCACATTATATCCTTCTGTTGGCGTACTACTGGTTGGGCAAACAGCTCCGGCATTGGGGCGATCTTCCGGGGGAGAGTGGATTCAGATTGAGTATCCGGGTGTTGCTGGAGGAAAGGGCTGGGTATTTTCAGTCCTGGTAAGTCTTTCTCCTGGTCAATTGTCAATTGTCGAACCACCTCCAACTGTGACCCCCCAATTTACTGCTACGATTGATCCTACCTTAGCTGCACAATTTGTGGTAACCCAGCAACCAACAAGGCTCCCTACTTTTACAGAACCAGCTCCACTAGCTATTCCAACCTATGTTGAGAACACTCCCAACCAATTGCCCGGTGGAATTCCGATGGGAATGGTAATTGTTGTTTTGGGTGTCACTGGTATCTTGCTTACTCTATTTTCATTTATCAGAGTTCGTTAATGAAATTAAGTTTTGAAAAATAAATTAAGATTTTTCAAACAAGAAGCTCCAATTTTATGCCCTAAATCTTCCTGGCAGAATTTAATAATTGAATTATATTTTTCGAGATAATTTTTTAATTTCAATGCTTTTTCAAATTCTACTAATTTATCCTGAGTTCCGTGGGCAATGTAATAGTAAATGGAAGATAATGCTTCTGGTTTCAAAGTTGGAGGATTTGCAGGCAGGAATCCTGATAGCAATGCAACCTTATGAAACTTATCTGGATACAGAATACTTAATACTGCACAAATCGCTGCTCCCTGACTGAATCCGATCAAATTAATTTTTTCATATTCTGGATATAGATTTATACTCTGGATCAATTCTTGAATTGATTTAATTAATTCCAAAGAAATTATTGAATAATCTTCAAAGGTAGGTTTTTTATTATTTCGGATATCGACCCATGCATATTCATTATCTCCTAATTGCAACGGACCACGAGGGAAAATAAAGACTGAATCATCTGGAATTACGGAGGAAAAGATTGACATTGATTTCTCATTACCAGACCAGCCATGAATCAGACAATAGACCTGGGTAAAACTATTTTTCAAAGGTTTTTTAATTCTGAAATAGTAAGGATTTATATATATATCAAAAATTTTATGTTCCATTTTGATCCTTTTCATAATCATTATGACGTGATCTGTTGTTAATTCTAAATGTTATGTTAAAATCACGCTATGAGTGCAATAAAGATCATCGCAAAAAACCGAAAAGCAAGTTTTGAGTATTTTCTTTTGGATAAATTTGAAGCTGGCATTGAACTTCAGGGAAGTGAAATTAAATCTATCCGTGCTGGACAGGTAAGTATTGGCGAAGCATTTATTCAGATTGATAACCTGGAAGCATGGTTAATCAATTCTCATGTAGCTAAGTATGATGCTGCCAGTATTTTCAATCATGATCCAAAACGCAAAAGAAAGTTATTGTTGCACAAAAAAGAAATTAATCAAATTTGGAATGCAGTTCGTCAAAAAGGATTAACAGTAGTTCCTACAATTTTATATCTAAGCAACGGAAAAGCAAAAATTGAAATTGCCCTGGCAAAAGGTAAAAGGATGTATGACAAACGTGATAGTATCGCGAAACGTGATCAGGAAAGAGAAATTTCACGAAGCAGAAAGATTACAGATTAAGAGCTAAATAATGCCATTGTGGTTAGCTTTTTTTACTACATTCTTCATATCAATAATATGGTTACGTTTGATTGATCGTTTCGCTGTAAAAGGCGTTATATCAAAAAAACTAAGTAGAAAAATCATTCATATTGGTACAGGTCCAATCTTTGTTCTTTGTTGGCTTTTTTTCCCTGAAGATCCATTTTCCCGTTATTTTGCAGCAATCATTCCTTTTTTAATAACCATTCAATTTTTCCTGATAGGGATTGGTGTGATCAAGGATCAGGCATCGGTTGATGCAATGTCCAGAACAGGCGATCCTAAAGAAATCCTCAAAGGTCCTTTTTTTTACGGAGTAGTATTTGTATTATTGACGATACTTTTCTGGAGAGAGTCTCCAATTGGCATAATTGCCCTGATGATCCTGTGTGGAGGTGATGGCTTTGCCGATATTATTGGCAGGAGAGTGCCATCTTTTGCATTGAAATGGTCACCAGGTAAATCATTTGCCGGCACCATTTCTATGTTTCTAGGTGGACTGATCTTTTCATCCATTCTGATATTAATTTTTGTAAAATCTGGGTTAATAAATATTAATTTTTTGGAAAGTTTTCCAAAAATATTGTTACTAAATATTCTGGCAACCATTGTTGAATCGCTTCCAGTGCGAGATTGGGATAATGTAACCGTGCCTATCATTGTTGTACTGATAGGTTTAATTCTTTTTTAATAAGGAGTATAGATGATTTCAATAGATGGTCATCATCTGCTGATTGAAGAAATTGTGAGCGTCGCACGCAATTTTGAAAAAGTAAAGATTTCTGAATCCGGCATCGAGAATATTAAGAATTCGAATGATATAAAAAATTCAATTATTAAGTCTAACAAAGCTGTGTATGGGATTAATACTGGTTTTGGGATTTTTGCGGATAAACAAATAGCTCACGAAGATTCTTCAAAACTAAGCAGAAACCTGATTTTGAGTCATGCAGTAGGTACAGGTGATCCATTATCTGCAGAGATTGTGCGGGCAGCCATGCTTGTTCGGGCTAATACCTTAGCAAAAGGCTTTTCCGGGGTTCGACTTGAGGTCGTTGAAACTCTCGTTAATATGATAAATTCAAATGTGATCCCAGAGGTACCTTCTCAGGGCTCATTAGGCTCTTCAGGTGACCTGGCGCCTTTATCCCATTTAGCGTTGGTTTTTACTACCGATGAAAAAGACCTGGAAGAAGATTCTGGTTATGCGTATTACCAGGGTCGAAGGTTGAGTGGCAAACAAGCCATGAAAAGGTCTGGTATCCCAAGGCTGATACTTGGTGCAAAAGAAGGTTTGGCTATCAATAATGGGGCTACATTTTCAGCAGCCATTGCAGCTCTCAGTTTGTATGATACGAAATCATTAATTGATATTGCTGAGATATCCTTAGCGATGAGTCTGGAAGCTATGTTGGGTTGTAGTTCCGCTTTTGATCACCGTATTCATGCAGCTCGTGGTCAATTGGGTCAAATGGAAGTTGCTGATAATGTTCGAAAGTATATTCGGAATTCGAATTTAATTAATTCAACTGATCGCGTTCAGGATGCTTATTCTTTACGATGTGCACCTCAAGTTCAGGGTGTGGCCAGAGACACACTTCAGTTCATTTGGCAAATAATTAGTAGAGAAATAAACGCTGCTACTGATAATCCCTTGTTATTCACGCCTGGAATTGCCCTCTCAGGAGGAAATTTTCATGGTGAACCAATCGGTGTTGCAATGGATTTTCTCGGGATTGTTTTATCAGAAATTGCTTCTATTTCGGAAAGACGGGTTAACCGTATGACGGATGAGAATCTAAATGCAGGACTTCCTCCCATGTTGGTCGATCATCCAGAAGCTGCTGGATTGAATTCAGGGTTAATGATGCCCCAATATACAGCAGCGAGCCTGGTGCTTGAAAATCAGACCTTAGCACATCCTGATAGTGTGTTTTCAATTCCGACATCGGCTGAGCAGGAAGATCACAATGCCAACGCAATGAATGCCTGTAAACATACTTTGCAAATTCTGAAAAATGTCCAGCATGTTTTATCCATTGAATTATATACAGCAGCAAGAGCGATAGATTTAAGATTACGTAAATATCCGGATGGAAAGCTAGGGGATGGGACTAGCATAATATTTAAAATAATTAGAGATGTAGTGCCGTACCAACCTGGTGATGCACTTTGGGGACCAGAGATTGAAAAAGTAAAACAATTGGTTTTAACAGATACAATTTCAAATGCTTTAGATTTTATAAAGAGTTGACAAGTAAACTTTTAGCGATTATCTTTTCACTATGTATTGGTTTTCGAAAAAATTTTCTAGAAGAGACCTCTTAAAAGGCGTGGTTGCCTTTGGGGGAGCGATGGCTTTATATCCCTGGTTGGATGCAAGTGCTCAAACAATTGACTTTTCTAAATCAGATAAGTTAGGCAGGGTATGTAGCGGTTTAGTGAATATTCGGTCCAAACCTTCAATTGAGGCTGAATCATTAGGTGTTCTATATGAAGACGCTGTTGTTGTGTGTCTCAGAGAAGTTGTTGGTGAAATACCTGGGGGCATGATGAATGCAAAGTGGGTCGAGACACCCGATGGCTTCATATATGCACCTTCATTACAGCCGGTTAAAAATTTGGAAAACTCAATCGTAGAAAACTTGCCTGAGACGAGTTTAGGAAAAGGATTTTGGGCTGAAGTAACGATACCTTACGTAGATTTGATATTAAATAATCCACCCGCGAGATCTCCCTGGCTAAAAGAAGCAATTCACCCTCGTTTATACTATTCTCAAATTATTTGGATAGATGATGCCAAAATTGGAGCGGATGGAGAAAATTATTATCAGGTTAATGAAAGATATGGTTATGGAGATATTTTTTGGGCGAATGCAAAAGCATTCAGACCACTAACAGAAAGTGATTTAGAACCAATATCGGCAGATGTTGAAAATAAAATGGTGTATGTTGATGCTACACCGACCAGACAATATTTGACCTGCCTGGAAAATGGAATAGAAGTTTATTATTGCCAAATCTCATCAGGTGCAAAGTGGAATAGGGAAGGACAAATCGTTGAAAGTTGGGGGACGCCAGCTGGCGTTCACAGAACTTGGAGAAAGCAAATATCAACCCATATGACAGGTGGCACAACTGGTGGTGGTTGGGACATCCCTGGAGTGGGGTGGACTATTTTATTCTCTGGAACAGGAGTAGCCATTCATTCCACATTCTGGCATAATGATTACGGTACTCCCAGATCACATGGTTGTGTGAATGTGAAACCAGAAGATGCCCAATGGATCTTTCGATGGACTCTTCCAACGGTAGCCAGTGACCCTGGAGATATCACGATCCCAATGCCAGGTGGGACACAAATAGATGTCAGAGAATTTTGAGGTGTAAATGGACTTAACGTTAGGGTTAGCATTCTTAGCAGGATTAGCATCGTTTTTATCTCCCTGTGTGTTTTCGTTGGTACCAGCATATATCAGCTATCTGAGTGGACGTTCTCTTGCGGTTCTTAAATCTTCCGAATCGCATCAGTTCAGATGGGAGACTTTCACACATGGTATCGCCTTTGTATTAGGGTTCAGCCTGGTTTTTATTTCACTGGGTGCCACAGCCTCAGCGCTTGGGGGGCTATTGTATAATTTACGCTGGTTGTTAGCCAAAATAGGTGGATTGATCGTGATCGTTTTTGGATTGCATATGACGGGGATATTACGAATTCCGTTCTTAGAATATGATTTGCGGATTCAAAATAAAGCTCAACAAAACAGGTCATATTTATCATCTGGGTTAATGGGCATATTCTTTTCAGCTGGCTGGTCGCCTTGTGTAGGTCCTGTTTTAGGAGCCATTCTCACCCTGGCGGTCGGTGGTGGATCCATTCTTGAAGGCATGAAATTGTTAACTGCTTATTCTGCAGGGTTGGCAATTCCATTTCTTTTAGCTGCATTAGGAATTGGATGGGTTGTCAAGATTATTCAAAAGTACAGCAAAACAATGCACTATGTTGAAATTATAATGGGTGTTATTTTAATCATTATCGGTGCAATGTTATTTTTTGGTACATTAGAGACATTAAATAGGTTTGGTTTCTTTATAGATTTTGGTTTATAGATTTAATTGGAGAGAAGATTGATAAACGTCGTTGCTTATATAAAAAACACTGAACAAGAACATCAAATTTCTGACATGTTGGAAAAAATAAAAACGGAGATTGATTTTAATGGTCAAATAATCGACATATCAGACTCTGAAGATTTAATTAAAAAATATGCAGATATATCACCTTATGTAAAAGTTGGCCCTTACACCATATCCGGAGAAATTTTTGAATCAAACTTAAGGATGACTATTTTAGCTGCAAAGGATAGAGAACGGCAATTAACTGAAGTGGGTGATGACCAATATCAACAAAGGATTGAAGCAGGTAAAAAAATAACCAATTTGGATAAAGTTTCATTGTGGTTATCTAAAAGCTATATTTGGTTAATGATTTTCTTTTTATCACTCTATGTTGGGCTACCTTTTTTGGCTCCATACTTATTGAAGACTGGTGCACAATTACCTGCAAATATTATTTACACAATTTACAAACCACTTTGTCACCAATTGGCGTTTAGATCATGGTTTATATTCGGAGAACAACCCTATTACCCTCGATCTGCAGCAGGTATTGAGGGAGTAATTACCTATGAAGAAATTTCAAACCAACCAGTTATAAATATACGTGAAGCTCAAAAATTTAAAGGCAATGATTTTACCGGGTATAAAGTTGCTTTATGTCAGCGTGATGTAGCCATTTACGCTAGTATGCTCTTTTTCGGTTTACTTTTTGTTTTATCAGGCAGAAAGATTAAATCTATTAAGTGGTATGTCTGGGTACTCATCGCTATTGTGCCCATTGGATTCGATGGGTTTTCCCAATTACCAGGATTGATGAGTTCATTGCCGGATTGGTTGCCTGTACGCGAGAGTAATCCAACCCTGAGAACCTTAACAGGTTCTTTATTTGGTTTTTTTACAGCCTGGTATTTATTTCCGTTGATAGAAGAAAGTATGGCTGAAACCAGAACTATTATCACTGAAAAAATTAAATATATTAAATCATTAGGGCAATAATTTATGATATCCAATGATTTTGGGAATCTGAGATATTTTACGTTCAAAATTTTTCCTCATGAAAAAATCAACCACGGAATATTTACACGTTTAGGGGGCGTCAGTCCTGATTCATTTTCAAGCTTAAATGTAGGTGAAACAGCAGGAGACACCCGGGAGAATGTAGTAGAAAACCGGAAACGAATTTTGCAAGTTTTCGATAAATCCATTGATTCTGTATTTGATGTCTGGCAAATTCATAGTGAAAAAGTGATATTTACGAATTTACCCAGAAAATCAGGGACCACACATGAGCAAGCCGATGCAATATTAACAGACTCCAAAGATGTCTCATTGTTCATGCAATTTGCAGATTGTGTGCCGATTCTGATTTATGATCCTAAAAATAGTATCATTGGGATTGTACATGCTGGATGGCAGGGAACGGTGAAAAGAATTGTACAAAATGCAGTGAATTATTTAATTGACAAGTTTTCAAGTGATCCTGAACAAATTCTTGCAGGAATTGGACCTTCGATTGGACCTGATCATTATGAAGTTGGAAAGAACGTAATGATTGAAGTTGATGGTCAATTAAGGGAGATTCGGTCTGAAGTGTTGATTTCAAAAAATGGAAAGACTTATTTTGATTTATGGAAATCAAATGAATTGTTATTGCGCCAATCAGGTGTAAAAAATATTGAAGTAGCTGGAATCTGTACTGCCTGCAATTTGGATGATTGGTATTCTTATCGATTAGAAGGCCAAAAATCAGGTAGGTTTGGCGTGTTTGTGAGTTTAAAGTAGGGTTTATGGATCTCTCTATTGACCGGAATTATAAGAAAGTTATGAATGAAATTGATTCTTATTGTAATTTGTTCAATAGAAAAAGAGAATCTGTAAAACTTATCGTTGTTACGAAAAGTCAACCGAGTGAGAAGATCGAACAGGCTATTGCAGCTGGCGCCCGATTCCTGGGAGAGAACTATCCGGAAGAAACCATAGAAAAGAAAAATGAATTATCCAATTTGCCAGAAGATCTTGAGTGGCACATGATTGGTCACCTTCAAAGCAGAAAATCCCAACTTGTGATCAATGAATTCACCATGATGCAATCCCTGGATAGTGTAAAGCTCGCCAAACGCTTAGATCGTCAATTAAAAGCTTCTAATAAGAAATTACCAGTATTATTGCAATTTAATGTTGGAGGAGAAGACAGCAAATACGGTTGGAATGCTTCAGAAGAAAATAACTGGTCATCTTTTATAGATGAAATGGTGGAAGTAATGAATTGCTCGAATTTGATTGTTCAAGGGTTGATGACTATGCCACCTTTTACAATAATTGAAGCAGAATCCAGGACTTATTTTAGAAGATTAAGGGATTTAGGTGAGTATTTACAATCCAGATTTCCTGAACTTTCCATCAGTGAATACTCTATGGGTACAAGTCATGATTTTAAAATGGCGATTGCTGAAGGAGCAACCATGATAAGAATAGGCACAGCCATTATGGGATCCAGAGAAAAATAAAAAATGAGGGAAGAATGTTTGAATTTTTAATTGTTTTGGTAAGAATTGCAGTGAATATATTTTCTTTATTGGTTATTGCCAAAGTTTTATTGAGTTATTTTATGTCTCCATATCATCCAATAAGACAAACCATTGATCAACTTGTGGAACCTTTATTGGCTCCTATTCGCAATAGAATGCCAATGGTTGGCATGTTGGATTTTAGCCCTATTGTCCTGTTGATTGGAATTCAAATAATCGAATTTCTCCTGGTAACAATTTTTGCATCTTTATAAGAGGTATTTGAAAAAATTAGGGATAAAACAATTAAAATTTTATATTCCGTGAAATTTTCGAATTTCTCAACAAGTATAAAGTAATAAATATCTGGTTAATTAATTTTTGATCAGGTGATGTCGTGGCAATATCAATTATCTTTGATATTGTTTCCTGGCTGGCATCCTGAGTGGAATAATTCAAAGCCTTATAAATATCTTTCTTGTTTTGTGCCTCGAGAGCTAATAATAAAATTGGTGCAACCGATTGATCAATTGACACCCCCAGGTTTTGATTGCCAGCAAATTCAATTAACCATGGCGTTTCACTCAAGGGTAATTTTCGATCAGGTATGCATGGATTATCAGATTCTAAATATTCTAGCGCCTGGGTGGCAGCATTTCTTACAACCCATTGACTATCCTGGATCATTAAATTCTTTAATGTTTGGATTGCCCATAAATTATTTAATTTTACCAAGCCATTAATCGCCGATCTTCTGACGACTATATCATCCATGGTTACAGCTTCTTGCAAAATTTCAGTACCATTGGATGGATTGAAAGCCAGGCATTCTGCAACGAGTTGTCTGACTTTCTCTTCACCATTCAATAATATTCTTGCTAGTTCATGGATTGCATTTTCTTCCTCGTAGGTGGAAAGTGTCAAACAAATAATTTTTTGTAACTTGGCAGGCATTTTTTGTGATAATGAAATAAGGTCAGCGATGAAGGAATTGTCCCTACTCCAACAACTAATTGCATAGAATGCAAACTCTTTCAAGGAATTATCATTGTGTGATAACAATTGCCGGAAAAAGACCGGTAAGCTATTGTCGTTTGAATGTACTAATCCTGCTAATGCTCTTATCCGCACAGCAAATTTTGCGTTATTGTCCTGAATTATTTTTACCAATTGCTTAATGTAATTTAAACGCCAAGGTAAATTCTTGTTTGTAATTTTAAGCCAGGGACTGATGCAAAGAAAATCGAATGGGAATTGAGATGTTTCTTTTGAGATGTAAGTTGTCAACCATTCAGAATTTGAATCCTGAGCAGAACAGAAACCCAAATAGGCGTAATTTGCAGGCCATTGTAGGTCTATTTGATTCAAAGCTGAGATAGGTTCTTTGTTTTGGGACAAACTGGCAAAATAACCGATCAATTCAGAATGTGTGAAAGTAAATTTACCGGTACTTGTTGGTTGAATTAATTCTGATTGGACTAATTTATTAAATCCTTCGCCCTTAGAATCGGATGCATTGATAAAACAACTTTTGTTCTTGATTAAATCACTTGCCAATGAGATTGCAAAATCATAAGCTTCTTTGTTGGGAACAATTCTCTTTGAGTACGTCTGTAGCATGTCCAGCACACTGGGTCCACATAAGTCACCCGCTAACGCTCCCCAAATATGTAAAGTATATTCAAGCGGTGTCAGAGGCCTTAAGTTAGAAGAAGCCCAATTCAAAATCAGTGGGTTAGAAGCAGTAATATCGTCGGATTGATTGCTTTTTGATATTTCTTGTTTCCAGAGTTGATTCCAATTTGAATAAAAATTTGTAATCTGTTGATTCGACCAGGCAGACAAGAACAAAGGTGAAAAGTTTAATTTCAGAAGTTCACCCAGATAAAACGGGGATGATGAAATAATCATTTGAAGATTGGGGTAAGTTAGTTTGATTTTCTTAAGAAATTCAACAAATTTATCGAATTCATCTGTGGGTAATTCATCCAGCGCATCAATAATTAAAATTGCTTTATTTTCTTCAAGATATTCTTGAAAAAATTTTACGAGTCTGGGTAGAACGGTTGCTGGAAGTTTGGGGGAAAGTGCTTTATAGAGCATATCAAAAATTGATTGTTGTGGCTGAAGCAAAACATCTGTATCATGGACATTTACATACAAAGGGATTTTCGAAGATAATAAACCGCATTTTGGATCGTTTCGTGTAAGACATGAGACCAAATAGGCTAAAGCGACAGTTTTGCCTGATCCTGGCATTCCACAAATAACCAAATCCGCATTTTTTTGACCAGCATCTGTTATAGAAATTCTAGGGACATTAAAATTTCTGCTAAGTAAAGGAAAATCTGGTGTAAAAGGGACTGTTGATGCTATTTCACTTTCGAAGTAAGCATTTTCCTCATCTTGATTCGTTTTGGGTTGAGCTAGAAGCATTGGCTCGATTATGATTTCATCCAGGAAAAACAAGCTTTTCGCTAAATGGTTTGATTGCGCTCTTAAATAAGCTTCATTTTTTATTGCATTTTGGATCCCTGATGTTTGTTGTGATTTAAGATTCTTTATTAATTTTTGAATATACGATTTTATATCAGGTATCCAGATTTTAAATTTAGATATCACAAACCAAAGTATTGTGGCACTCAAGAAACCTAAGAAAAAAGAGATTTTTTCAAGTTGAAAATTATTGAGCCAGTTGAACATTCAGATCATCCACAATACAAAAATCGTTTACAAACAGGGCAGAAAATCTCGTCAGCATTACTTTTAGCTTTTTGAACTTCCATAGGAGGAAGTCCGTTTCCACACATTGAGCAAGCGTTATCAACAATTAAAGAAACGGCTACATTATTCTTCGATTTTCGTAATTTTTCATAAGTGCGCAAGAATTCATCCTCAATTTGGGTTAAGATGGGGCTCTTTTCAATGGTTAGTTTGTTATTATATTTTTCAATATCTTCAATCTCTCTCAGCAGAACTTCTTTTTGAGCATTTTTTTCTTTTATTAAGGATTCCAATGATTTTTTATTAATCGATATTTGATCATCCAACTCTTCAATGGAAAACATTATCTCTAATTGTTGCTCATCTAAAACTGATAATCTTTTCTTCAAGGAATCGATTTCAATATTCACACTTTGTAACTCTTTTGGATTTTTAATCGTTCCGTCATATAGAGATTGTTCACTTTTTTTTGTTTTTTCCTGAATGATTTGCGCTTCCCCTGAAATTTTATTTAATTTTTGTTGCCAGGTTTTCTTTTCTAATTCAATTGTAGAGATAACCTGTTCAATTTTTTTGACATCATCAGAATAGGAAATGATTCCTCTGATTTCTGATAATCTCTTCTCATTTTTATCAAGTTCGAGATCAAGTAGTTGTAGTTGGTAAAGAAATGTTCTTTGATTCATATTAGGGATTATAGAATGTGATGGGTGTAAAGGCAAGCAAACCAGACCATGATAAGTTTGTGCTTTCTTTTTGCTTGCTGTATACTTCGAAATGATGAAAAAATGGAAACTTGTCGTTCTGGTTATCTGGCTTTTTTTCTTATTATTTCCGGTAATATTTGGCTATAGTCAATCAAAAAATGGGCTTATTTTTTCTGGATTAATTTTTAATCCTATCGATGGGTTTAGTTATTTTGCAAAAATGCAACAAGGAAAAGCAGGTGCCTGGGCATTTGATTTGCCCTATTCGCCTGTATCAAATAATGATATATATATCTTTACACTTTATTCATTGTTCGGGCACATTTCCAGAATTTTAGGTCTGAGTATTCCGTTTATATATCATTTTTTTAGAATATTATTTTCGATCCTGTTATTTTTTTCTTTGCAGGAATTATTGAATATTTTCTTAATAAAAGAAGATTTATATTACAAAGCTGCATTTATTTCACTTCTATTTGGTGGGGGCTTGGGATGGATCTATTTTCTGTCAGGTGAATTACCAATTGATTTTTGGGTGGCAGAATCCTTTATTTTCCTATCATCCTTTTCAAATCCACATTTTGTTTTGTCTTTATTAGTCATGTCAATTTTATTGACTTTTGTCATCCGTAATCAACATGGGATTAAGGTCGCAATAATTATTTTCTTTCTCAGTGTGATTCTAGCCAGCATCTCACCGTTTGCAGCAATCATGGTTGGGATTATATTTGGGATTAATATAATTTTAAGTAGGGAATTTACTAAAGAAAAGTTGTTTAATCTGGCTGTGTTCATCATTCCGGCTGGTGGGATTGGATTTTATCAATATTTTACTATTCGAAATGACCCTGTTCTTAATAATTGGAATTTACAAAATGTCACCCAAACTCCTTCAATCATTAACTTATTGTTTTCATTTTCTCCGTTTATTATTGGCATTTTAATTCTCTTCATAACATTATGGAAGAAGAAAATAATCTTAGAAAATTCTACTTATTTATTGGTTGCCTGGATCGTTTTGGCTTTATTCATGGCTTTTATTCCTTTTAATCTCCAAAGGCGATTTCTGGTTGGCATTTATTTGCCTATAGTGATTGTCTTTTGGAATTTACTGAGAGAATATTTTTCTACAAACAAAAAGAAAAAAATTAAATTTACCATTTTTGTTTTAATTGGAATAGTCTTACCATCTAATTTATTACTGTTTTCAGGAAGTGTGAACGCAATTGCTAATCACGATCCAATTTTTTTTATGAATGAGAATATCGTCAAAGCTATAGAATTTCTCGATAACAATGCTGAAGAAGAGACAGTTATCTTAGCGAATGAAGAAAATGGCCTTATTATTCCTGCTTTGGCAAGATTTAAAGTAGTCTACGGTCATCCCTTTGAAAGCATCAATGCTGAGGACACCAGGATTTTTGTGAGTGATTTCTGGATGGATAAATTATCGGATGAACAATCCAGGAATTTCTTAGAAGAATACAACGTTGACTATATTTTTTGTGAGTACACAAATAATATTAATAATTGTCCTGCGATCACACAATCTCTTGAAATTATTTATAAGATAAGTAATGTTACCATTTTTCAGGTAGAAAAATGAAATCAAAAAAGAAATTAATTATCCTGTTTATTATTTTTTTGATAGGCAATATTAATATCTTATTTAATATCAATGATTTTATATATCTGGGAAGTTCCCAATTTTCTGATATCCCCATAACCCATTACTCAAATCTCCTGTTTATCCAAAAAAGTATCCAGGAAAATCAACAAATACCACTCTGGTCAAACCTAATTTTTTCTGGATATCCTTTTGCTGCTAACCCTCTTTCCGGATTATGGTACTTTCCCGGTTGGCTGGCACTATTATTTCCCTTACCGGCTGGCATTAACATAACACTTTTGTTGCATTTACTGATTGGATTGTTTGGTATGTATTTTTTCCTGCAATCTCTGAATATCTCAGAAAATGGATCATTATTGGGGAGTATCGCTTTTGTATTTTCAGCAAAAATTTATGCACATATTGGGGCAGGACATCTTTCATTAATTTATGCAATTTCCTGGACGCCCTGGTTGCTATTTTTAACAAATAAATATAAATCAGGGGGCACTCCATTAAACTACAACATGTTGAGCGGTTTATTCTGGGGGCTAATTTTATTAGCTGATCTGCGTTGGTCAATTCCTGCTTTCTTGATATGGTCTGTTTTGATCCTGGAAAAAAAGAATAATTTTCTGAATCAAATGAAATTTATTGCCATCTCATTAGGCATTGGTTTGCTATTATCAATGACAACCTGGCTGCCTTTAATTCAATTTTTAAGTCTTTCCAACAGATCAGGATTATCACCGAACGAGCAAATGATTTTTTCCATGTCAATTGTTGATTTTCTAAATTTTTCATTTCCATTTTTTGAAGGGAATGCAGAAACCAGAGTGTATCCTGGTGCAGTCGTAGTTTTGTTGTCAATCCTGGGAGTCTTTCTACATAAACACAACCAGCATATACGGAAGTGGTATGTGTTAGCTTTAATATCTTTAATTTTTTCATTTGGTGAAAATATACCGGGTATGAATTTGATTTACGAGATTCCTGGTTTTTCTTTAACGCGGGTACCTGCAAGATTTCTTTTCCCCCTCCTTTTTGCACTTTCTATTATTTCAGCGATGGTGTTTGACGCAATTTCCAAAAGTTTAAATAATTACTCGTTTAATAGAGTATTTTTTCTTTCTCCAGTCGTCATTTTTGTTATTTTATTTTCATTTGGTTCGTTTCTTCTGACGAAGGAATTAACTATAAATTTTGTTTGGTCCATTATTGTTTTTTCATCAGGTTTTTTGCTAATATTCCTACTTCAAAAGAACACACATAATCCCCTATTTCTCGCAGCTATTCTGCTGGTAGTTTTAGTGATCGATTTAATCTTTGTAAATTATTCCAGTTTGAGATTTGCTTCGAGCGTTGAAGTGAATAACAATGCTCCTGAATTAATGAGAAAATTGACCGAAATTTCTCCAAATTTTCGTGTATACACCCCATCGTATAGTGTCTCACAAGAACAAGGGGCGTATTGGAGCATCCATCAGGTGAATGGTGTTGATCCGTTACAACTGCAACAATACGTAAATTTTTTTGAGCAGGTTTCTGGCATTTCAATTGACAATTATTCCGTTACTTTACCACCGTTCGGAACTGGAAATCCAGAATTGGATAATTATGGAATATGCCCTGATCGGGAAAAATTACAGGAACTAAACACAATATATGTTGTCTCAGCTTTTGAATTACTTAACTGTAATTTGGGGACTTTCGAATTTATTTCGAATCAATATGTTTATGAGATTGGGGAAGAGGATAATTATCTCAGGTTTCAAGATTGTCCGAAGTCGAAAAACCAATACTCGATTATAAAATATTCTCCAAATGAGATCGTTTTAGATATTGAAAGTTGTGGAGGAATTCTTCAAATTAGCGAGATCAACTATCCTGGTTGGAAAATTTTCATTGATGAGCAACAAGTTGCTCTTAACAGTAAGTCACTTTTTCGATCAGTGAGTGTTCCCGAGGGTCAGCATGAACTTCGAATGGTTTTCAAGCCGAATATCATTTTTGCTGGTCTGGTCGTACAGAGCTTAACCTGGTTATTTTCAGTTTTATACATTTTGTTTGTCCACTTGAAAAAATGAAGCATAGATTTTGTGAATATAAATGGCTAATCATCTTTTCAATATTCGTGATTATTTTTACGAGTATCCCTTATTGGTTGGGGTTCTACAACGAAAATGATCTGTTTAAATTTAGTGGTTTTATTATCGGTGTAGGAGATGGAAATTCGTACCTTGCGAAAATGATGATTGGTACAAGTGGTGATTGGTTATTTACCACGCCTTACACAGCGTATCCACAAATGAAGTTCTTTGCATTTTTCCCTTATATCTTACTTGGAAAACTAACAAGCCATCCTTCACAGACAATTCAATTAATAGGATTATTCCACCTGTTTCGTTGGGCAGGAATCATTTTTCTGATATTTGAAACTTATCAATTTAGTTTGCTCGTTGTAAAGGATCGAAGAAGTTCTCTCCTGATTACAATATTATTAATATTTGGTGGGGGATTAGGATGGTTAGCAATTATTGTCCCCGGATTAATTAGTCATCGTTTACCTCTCGAATTTTATTCACCAGAAACTTTTGGTTACCTATCGGTATTCAGTCTTCCGCACTTATTATTTGCGAGGGCGTTTTTGTACAAATCCTTCAGAACCTTGTTGATGGTGGATACTGAGTCAGGATATTCGCAAAAATCATTATTGAAGAGCGGTTTTTCACTATTCTTATGTGGTATTTTTCAACCAATAAATCTTTTTATTGGATGGTTTGTTGTAGGTATCTATTTTCTGTTTAAAATGATAAAGGAAAAAAACGTAACGTTTTATATAAAATATTTCATTTTTTGGATTATCCCATCTGCTCCTTTATTTTTTTATAATTTTTTTTCATTTTTATTCGATCCTTATTTATCAGCCTGGCAGGACCAGAACCGAATCATTTCTCCACCCATCATTGATTACCTTTTTGCTTATGGATTGGGATTATTCTTTTGGATCCTGATATATAAAAAAGGTTTGATGCAAAAGATTAATCACTCATTGTTTATAAATCTCTGGATCATCTTAATCCCTGTCCTGGCATACTTTCCAATCAATATCCAAAGAAGATTGACAGAAGGTGTCTGGTTAGCCTTTTGTATTTATATTGGAATTTTCATCGTGAATAACAAAAATTCGATCGTGAAGATTTTAACATTTACTTCGGTAATACTATCAACCCTGATTTTTTCTGTTGGCTCATTTCAAGCAATCCAAAAAGTAGAACCGCCTATTTATTCATCAAAATCCATAATTGATGTTGGTAACTACCTGCGTACAGAGGTTAATGTTGGGGATGTAATTCTTGCACCTTTTGATGAAAGCAATGTATTGCCTGTGTATATTCCTATAAAAGTTATCACCGGTCACGGACCTGAGAGTAAAAATTTGAGTGTAATCTCCGAAAATTTAGATCGTTTTTATAACGGTGATCTTAGTAAGGCTGAAACACAGGATTTCATTCAGTCATTTGATATAAAATTTATAGTGGTTCCTGGAGATATTGATCCCTCAAAAGTAATGAGTCAATTTACACTTCTTCAAATTAAAGCTGTTTACGAAAATATAGATTATCTGGTGTTAAAAATTTATGATAAATAGATTATTACGGTTGAGAGAATCAAAAAAAAATGAAATAATTTTATTTTTGGTTGTCTTTACACCATTTCTGGTTCTCTTGTTGTATGGCAGGGTCATTTTTTGGGGTACAGCTTCTTTACAGTTTATTCCCTGGTACCAATACTTCTTTGACTCATTATTACAAGGGGATTTTCCATTGTGGAATCCTTATAACGGAATGGGGGTCCCCTTTATTGCAAATCACCAATCAGCTGTTTTTTATCCGCTAAACTGGTTATTACTCATATTCTATTTACTGGGTCACATTGAGGGTTTAACAATTGGAGTCACCTTATTCATTCCTCTCCATTTAGTCATTGGTGGATTGGGTATTATGAGAATCCTTAAAAAATTTGAAGTCAGCAAATTCTCTCAAATGATGGGTGGAATTGTATTTGCTTTTAGTGGATATATTCTTACTCGACTAAGTTTCATCAGTATGGTGTGGACTTATGCCTGGTTGCCATGGGTGATTTTTATGTGTTTGCAACTGAAACCAATTAATCATCAAGGATCTTTGACAAAATTAATTAAATTAAGTGTCTTCCTGTCACTACAATCTCTCGCTGGTCACGCTCAAACTTCATACTACACAATTATGCTTGGTGGTTTTGTTGTTCTTTTTTATAATTTCAACACTTTTACTTCTCAAATAAAGAAATTCGTCGTTTACATATCTGCAATTATTCTATCAATCATAGTTTCCGCTGTTCAAATAATCCCAACTGCGGAATTCTTAATGCAATCCCAACGTAGCACTGAAGTAGGTTATGAATTTGCTGTCAGTCACTCTTTATGGCCAGCCAGATTGTTGACTGTTTTGTTTGGAAATTTTTGGGGAAATCCTAATTACGATCGTTTCCTCAGTGGTGGAAATTTCTGGGAAGAAAATTTGTATTCGGGTGTATTCCCTGTTGTCACGATAATCATTTTCATCTGGGTTTTAATTTGGAAGAACAGAAAAAACCAGATACCGATCAGTCAAAAAAAGGTTGCTATTGGTTTATTTTCAATTCTAATTTTTGCCATTTTATTTGCATTTGGTAAATTCTTCTCTCTATATCCATTTCTATATAAAAATATACCCACATTTTCTCTTTTTCAAGCGCCTGTTCGCTTCCTGATCATTTATTTTTTTGCTTTCAGTTTGTTATTTGGTTTTGGAGTGGATGTTTGGATATTATCAAAATTTAATTATAAAAAAACCATCATCATTTTGGTTGTTTTTGGCACTTTATTCTTTCTTTCTTTGTATGGAATGATGTTCCAACAAACTATTCCTGATGCTCTCATCAATAGCATATTGATAGGAAGTATTTTGGGTTTGTTTTTTGGTTTTCTAACTCTTTTCAAAGACAAATATTGGATAAATTTATCCAAAATAAAAATAATATTCGGACTAATTCTGATTGGTGACCTTATCTTCCACAATTTATTATGGGAGAATTTTCAGTCATTTAATATTTTTACCAATATCAATCAAACACCAGTTAATTCCGAACTTGAACGTGTATTTATTCGAGATCAGGATGAAAAATTTTTAAAGTTCAATTTATTCTATCGGCCAGATCGATTGCAACCTTTGGTTGATTATGAAAAAATCCCACCTGATTTTATCCCAGAGACAAATTTACTCAATCATCGTTATGCAATGATCAATAATTTTGATCCCTTGCAACCGGAAAAATATACGAAATTCTGGAATTGGTTAAATGATTTATCAGAAGATGAACAAATTATTATTAATTCCATGGTTGGAGCTAACAGGATCGTTGAAATTGATCCCAAAAGAATAGATTTCATATCCGAAAAAACAATTGATGCAAAGGATCTTGTTCAGTGGTATGGTTGTGAAGCATATTCAGATGAGGAAGAAATACTGGCATCTTTATTAGCAAATGAAATTGAGGATTCAGAAAATCGATGTATTTTTGTTAATAATTTATCCAATGCGATTTCTTCTGAAGAACTTAATGGCGAACCAGCTCAAATAACATATTCAATGCCATCGGTGAATTTGATTCTTGTGGATTACATTTCTGACAATCCTGGATGGATTGTAATTCGTCAAAACTGGTTTCCTGGATGGAAAGCCATTTTGGATGGCAAAGAAGCGTTGACAATTGAAAATGTTGATTATTTATTTCAGGGAGTTATCGTGCCTGCGGGAAAGCATTCTATCGAATTCACATATAAGCCTAAATCTTTCTCCACAGGTTTATTCTTTTCCATCATAAGTGCTATATTGATGTTGATTGGTCGTATTAGTTATTCAATGCATAGAAAATCCAAAAAGAACAAGGTATCATCTACACATACGTTGTAACAGAGGAGATGTCCATGGAGTCCGTTGTAACAAATAATGTCAAAGATTTTTATGAAAGATTACTAAATAATTTAAAAGAGGTAATCATAGGAAAAGATGATGTACTTGGCCTTGTGGTCATTACTCTGCTAAGTCAAGGACATTTACTAATAGACGACGTGCCCGGTGTGGGAAAAACAATGTTAGCGAAAAGTCTTGCTAAATCGCTGGGCTGTTCCTTTAATCGAATACAGTTCACACCGGATATGTTACCCAGTGATGTGACGGGGGTCTCCATATTTAATCAAAATTCTCGCGAGTTCGAATTTCGACCCGGACCAATCATATCTCAAATCGTGTTGGCAGACGAAATTAATCGCGCGACACCAAAAACGCAATCAGCACTCCTCGAATCTATGGAAGAGCGACAAGTAACTGTGGATGGAATTACGCATCAAATCCCTCAACCTTTTATGGTATTGGCTACCCAAAATCCAATTGAATACGAAGGCACATTTCCGTTACCTGAAGCCCAATTGGATCGTTTCTTAATGAGAATTAGAATTGGATATCCAACATTCGCTAATGAAATAGAAATACTTGAACTCCAGCAATTAAAACATCCCATTGAGGATATAAAAACTGTTATTTCCAGTTCAGAAATTATTGATATGCAGAACGCTATTAAGCATGTCTATGTTTCATCTAACGTTAAAAGATATATCGTTGAACTAACAAGAGCTACAAGGGATCATAATGATGTCTACCTGGGTGCCAGCCCAAGAGGGAGTTTGGGACTTTTTAGAGTGAGCCAGGCTAAAGCTGCTTCTGTGGGTAGAGATTTTGTTTTGCCAGATGACGTTAAAGGATTAGCAAAATTTGTATTAGGTCATCGTTTAGTGATTAACCCTTCAGCTCGCTTGAAGAATTTAACTGCTGATCAAATTATTGGAGAAGTTTTATTACAAGTGAGTGTACCTGGTGGAGATTTCCGAGGAAATTGATCCAGAATGCGTGTTAGAAAAGTTTTTTGGTTTGCTATCGTTGTCATAGCATTTTCAATATTCATGACCTGGTATACAGGTATTTACTCATCCTTTCCAAATTCACGAGATATTTTCATCCGCTTAGCTGTCTTAAGTGGGCTATTTCTGATTATTAATTGGTTTTGGACATATATTTCAGTTCGGAAAATTACAATCACCAGGAATCAAAGACTTTTAAGATACCAGGTGGGAAATGTGTTTGAAGAAGAATTTGAATTAATCAATCCTGTTCGTTATTCCAGATTATGGATTGAAGTGGTGGACATGAGTAATTTACCTGGAAAATCAGGTTCGAAAGTATTGTCTGGAATCGGAGGAAAGAAAAATCGTTATTACTATTCACGTAATATTCTCACAAAACGAGGTTCATTCATCTTAGGACCAACTCTATTAAGGTCCGGTGATCCATTTGGCATGTTTCTATCTGAAAAATTAATTCCATCAGAAAAGCAATTAATTGTATTACCATATATCGAAAATATTAACCGATTTATTGAACCACCTGGCTTTATTCAAGGTGGAAGAGCAATTCGACAAAAAAGTTTAGAAGCCACGTCTTTTGCCTCAGGTGTTAGAGAATATCAATCTGGTGATCCTTTAAATCGGATTCATTGGAAGAGCAGTGCCAGAAGAGATAAATTCATGGTTAAAGAATTTGACCAGGATCCACAAGGTGATATCTGGATTATTATTGATGGGGATGCAGAGAGCAATTTTCACGAATTGATCGTTCCTGATGTTCAATTTGCTGACACATTTTGGGCTTTAAAGAAAAAGACAGCGTTTAAATTGCCAAAAAGCACTTTTGAATACGCTATCAGTATTTCAGCTTCTTTAGCCTCATATTATATTAATGCTGAAAAAGCTGTTGGAGTTGCATGCGCAGATTCAGTGATGACAGTCATACCAACGGAAAAAGGGAGCAGACAACTGGGCAAGATTTTAGAAACCATGGCATTTTTCGAGGGCAAAGGAAGGATGCCAATTAATGAAGTCATTGAATCTTTAAGTACACAAATAGCGCGAGGAAGCACCGTTGCCTTTGTCACACCTGCAAAACCTACAAATATTCAATTATGTTTAGAAATTCTCTTGAGAAGAAAATTGGAGCCTATCGTAATACAAATTATTAGAGAAACATTTGTAGGGGATTCGGAAACTCAAAATGAGTTAGAATATTCTAATTTTCCAGGGGTTAAGATTAAATATGGTGATTCAATATCTGCAGCACTGGAATCTGTTTGGTATTACTAGAAATTATTGATAAAAATATTATTGTTCAGATCCATTAATGATTATTTTCTGATCCAGGATCCTCGAATAATAGTTCGATAGCATGTGGCAGAACTGGCAATAAGAATTCCAAACATTCCCTGGCAGCTTTTGGACTTCCTGGCAAGTTTATAATCAAAGAATGGTTTTTTATTCCTGAAACCGCTCTAGAGAGGATTGCATGTGGGGTAATTTGAAAGCTCTTGTACCGCAAGTATTCGGAAATGCCAGGAGTTTCTTTTTCGATGATTGCTAAAGTTGCTTCTGGCGTAATATCGCGTGGAGCGAAACCAGTTCCTCCAGTTGTGAATATTAAAGGGATTTTCTCTTCGGTCCATTTCGACAAAGTATTTTTGATATGGTCTATTTCATCTGGCACAATCTGATAATCGTGAATTAAGAAATCATTTTCTTTTAAGAAATCAATAATCGTAGGACCAGATTTATCCTCGCGTTCCCCTTGAAAAGATCGATCAGAGACAGTCAAAATGTTTACAGAGATGTTATTATTCTTCATCATCTAATTCACCCGCGATCGTTTTCCATTCTCCATGCAGACCATTTGCATTAACACCATAAAAGAAGCGTAATTTGTTACCTTCTTTGTAAATTAAATCATAATTTGTGTTATTTCTCGCTTTGTATTTTCTTAATAAGCCGAAATTTCCATACCATTTTACCGAGTTATTGATTTGATTATCTTTTTTATCAAGATAACTTCTGATTGCATATTGCCATAATCTTCTTGCTGATTTTTGAGTTACATTGGTGACAACATTTCCATTTCTGAGGTCTTTGACTGCAAAATACAAAGTTCCTTTTCTTTCTTCGGGTGGGTATAACTCTATTCCAGTTTTCGGTTCTATGGAAACAACTGGCTCTTCTTGAAATTCAGCCGTTTTCTCAGTAGACATGGTTATTTCATCCATTCCTGTTGATAATTGCATTAAACTACGGCTTTTTCCCCTTAGAACAAGACCTACTATCTCATCACGGACTGCCAGGTTTGTTTCGTTCTCTTCACGGATATAAATTTTATGATCATCCAGAGCATATGGGGGGGCATCTCCTCTGGGAATTAATATTCGTATAATATTTTTCTTTTTAAATTCGTGAATATCAAATTCGCATTGTATGGGGGGGCTGATTCGATTTGAGATTTCATTTTCTAAAGATTTGATATTTTTTTCAGCATCGGGAACACCAGTGGGCGGTACTTTTAGATCTGAATTTAACCCCACATATAATGTGCCACCATTGGTGTTGGTAAATCCACAAATATCAGACAGAATCGAATACAATTTTCCCCCACGAACAGTCATACTTTCGTGAAAATCCTGAATAATATTTGGACCTTCTTCCAGGGCTGTGATCAGGAAATTGGATACTGGTTCGGAAATTTCTTTTCTTGGTCTCGTACGAGAAAAGTCATTGCCTTTAAACACGTTTAAAATTGCTTCAAAAGTTTTTTCATTTAAGAGAATTTCAGTAGTTCTTTCACCTAAACCAAAATTCTTTTTTCTAACTGGATCTGACGTCAGACGATGTGCATCCGAACCCTGAATACAATGCATTCGACGAGGATACTCAGGTTTGGTGCCATTGAAGAAGTGAGCTGTGGTTCTTTTCCCGACCTGGTCAAGATCTGTTACTTCTAATGCATGTAGATGTTCGTCTTGCGTATAGGCAATTTTCGTTTGCCCACCGAAGTTAAAACCTCGCATGGCAACACCATTGGAAGAGTTGGCGTGAGCGGCAATGACAAGCCCACCGTGCTCATGGATCTGTTGGTAGGCCTGGATAACATCTGATGTTGCGCCTACATTTTGTGCACCATCATCTAACAGGTGAGGTGGAATTTTCAGGGACAATAGTAAATGTTCGATTTCGCGAACAGGTTTGTCGGGTGGAAAAATTCCCAGAATATGAAATCCGAAAGTGGCTGTAAATTCAAAACCTGGAAGAATTAAAATTTTCTTTAGAAGACGTCGATACTCATCCAATCTGATTTTTTCAGCAGGAAGAATTCTGTTTAATTTCAATAAAGCTTCTAATTGCGAAATTTCCTCTTGCATCTTCTTGTAACCAGCAACCGTATTGTGGTCGGTTAATGCCATGATATCGAGATTTTTCTCTTCAGCTCGTTTTAAAATGTCTAATATGTCAAATTCTGGTTGTTGATAATCCGTTGAGGCAGGTGTGTGAATATGCAGATCAATGTTGTACCAGTGATTATTTGTTGGGTTTGTTTTTTTTGCCAAAATTACTCCAAATTAAGGGAATGTTTAAATAGAGGGTGAATGTTTATTTATTACTAGTATTATCTTGTTCTAACGCAACGTCAAGTACTTCATCAATTGTATCCACAAATATAAAATTAACAGATTCCTTTACTTCATCTGGGATGTCTTCAAAATCTAATTGATTTAATTTAGGTAAAAGGATGGTTTTGATACCTGAGCGGTGAGCTGCCAATACTTTTTCTTTAATCCCTCCAACTGGAAGCACCTGACCCTTTAATGAGATTTCTCCTGTCATTGCCAGATCTGGTTTAACCAGTCGGTTAGAAAACAACGATGCTAATGCAGTAAACATGGTAATACCAGCTGAAGGACCATCTTTAGGTTGAGCACCTGCAGGGACATGTAAATGTATTTCAATTTTTGAAAATAACTCAGGATCAATATTTAACTCTTCAGATTTGCTTCTTAGAACTGACAAGGCAATTTGGGCAGATTCCTGCATGACTTTTCCGATTGAACCAGTGATGGTAAATGATTTATTACCAACCATTTTGGTGGCTTCAATGAACAGAATATCTCCACCGACTGGGGTCCATGCGAGTCCAGTGGCAACGCCAGGAAACGAAGTTCGCCGGACGATCTCTTCAGTTTCAAAGTATTTAGGCTTACCTAAAAATTCTTTTACAGATAAGGGAGTAATTTCTGAGATATCATTCTTCCCTTCTGTTATTTTTGTGGCTACTTTTCTGCAAATATTACCAATTTCCCGTTCGAGATTTCTCACCCCGGCTTCTTTTGTATACATGCGAATGATGGAATATATCGCTTCATTCGCAAATTGGATTTCGTTATTATGTAAACTGTTTTCTCTTAATTGACGTGGAATTAAATATTTTTGTGCGATGTTCAGTTTTTCATTTTCCGTATACCCGGCTAAAAAAATCACTTCCATACGGTCAAGCAATGGTGTAGGTATCGTTCCTAATTGATTGGCAGTTGTGATAAACATTACTTGTGAAAGATCAAACGGGGCTTCTAAATAATTATCTCTAAATTCATTGTTTTGTTCTGGATCAAGCACTTCTAATAAAGCAGAGGCTGGATCACCTCGGAAATCTGAACCTAATTTATCAATTTCATCCAGCATAAATACAGGATTTTTAGTTTCCACACGGCGAATTGACTGAATAACCCTTCCTGGCATTGCACCAATATACGTTCGCCGATGTCCACGAATTTCAGCTTCATCACGAACTCCACCCAAAGAAATACGGATAAATTTTCTTCCAAGTGCAGATGCGATGGATTTTCCTAATGAAGTCTTACCTACGCCTGGAGGTCCTACAAAACAAAGGATGACCCCTTCTCGATCTCGTCGGATTTCATCAATTTCCTTAAGCTCTTCGAAATCTCCTCTTTCCTTATGTAATTTCCGCACCGCAAGGAATTCAATTATCCGTTCTTTTACATCTTCCAGGCCATAGTGATCTTTATCCAGTATTTCTCGAGCGTGTTGAATGTCCAAATTATCTATCGTTGTTTTAGACCAGGGAAGACTTACCAACCATTCCAGAAATGTTCTGATAACACCATACTCTGCTGCTGCGCTAGGAAGACGTGAAAGTCTATCTAATTCTCGCTTTGCTAATTTTTCGGCTTCTTCAGGCATTTGAGAGGAAACAATTTTGGTCTTAAAATCCTCAATATCCGCTGATTGCTCATCACCTTCACCCAATTCCTTTTGAATCGCTTTTAATTGTTCCCTGAGGAAATACTCGCGTTGTACTTTATCAATTTCTTCTCGAGCTTCATTCTGAATTTTTTGCCCCAATTCAAGGACTTCACTCTCACGCAATAAAATTGATACCAGCGTTTTTAATTTCTCCAGAGAGGAATCCAACTCAAGTAAATTTTGACCATCTTCCAGATCCATCCTCTGGAAATTGGCAATTGTGTATGCAGTTTGTAAAGGATCTTGAATGGCGGTGATTGACCCAACTAATTCTGACGGAATGGAGGGTATCATTTCAGCTATATGTTGAAATTGATCTCTTACATTTCTAGCGAGGGCTTCTTCTTCTAATGAGGATTCATTTATTTCAGGGTGGGGTTCAATGATTGCTTTTAGGTAGGGCTCTTGTTGAATAAACTCAGTGATCTTGAAGCGAGCAATACCCTGGATGACTAACCGAATTGTTCCATCTGGAGCACGAAACATGCGGTGGATTGTTGCTGCGGTTCCTACAGTATATAAATCATTGGGCCCAGGATTTTCAATATCCTGTTGTGTTGTTGCTACAAGACCAATCAGTCTATCGGAAGACATAACTTCATCCACAAGTTTAATTGATCGGGGTTGTCCAACAGTTAACGGAACTGCAGTAAACGGATAAACCACGAGTCCACGAAGGGGTAAAATTGGGAGCGTTGTTGGCAATTCAATATTGGACGAATCCGAATCGTCATTTTGGATTTCTTTAATTTGAGGAGTCTGTTCTTTTTCAGAAGAAGCAGGATCTTCGGTTATTTCAATTTCTTCATTGTTGATTAAATCTTCAGTCATTCAGTGTTCTCTACTTAATAAGGATGTTTTTAGGTTGAGATTTAGGTAAATTAATAATCAGGAACCCATTTTGGTAAATTGCTTCCGACTTATCAACTTGTATTGGCATACTAATTTCTATGGATGTTGAAAATTCTCCATAACCAATTTCAAGTTGGTGAAATGCTTTTATTGATGAATTTTCATCGGCTCTGCAACCGGATATATTGAGAGTATTTTTGAAATAGGTAATTTCAAATTTTTCCTGATCCATACCCGCAATTTCCACTTTAACAATTATGAAATCATCAGATTCATAGACATCGGTCGGAGGTCGCCAGTTTCTTGTGTTCGTTATCATATATCAACTTCTCAAATAATTATCAAATCCCTGGTTAATCAAGGATAAATTGTAATTAAAATTTATCATAGTTTTTGAGAAATACCAAAAACATCTTATACAAAGATTATAGTTTTGGATGGCTTCTTCTTTTTTGAAGTGTGAAATAATAAGATTTAAAAATTTAGCGCCCCTGGGGGGATTCGAACCCACAACCAACAGCTTAGAAGGCTGGTGCTCTGTCCATTGAGCTACAGGGGCATTTTACCTATTTACTTTGGATTGGGCGTATTCCGCGATAAACCTGTGGCCCAGAAAAGGTTCTTAGAATTGTCATCGCAGCTTTGCCAGTTATACTACTTAATTGCTCAGGTGTTAAGGGTTTATTGCCATTCGAAAGGAATATTCCAAAGACAACATTTACAATGGTTGTGTGTTTTTCAATAAAATCGGGTTGTTTTGCGCAGTGATTCATCAAAGTATGTTGAATACCATCAACAACAAAAACTTCTGCAGTAATTGGATCTACCCAATCTATTTTTGGAGAATTCTGTTCATTTGTATAAATATCCTGGTGTTCATCACATAAAAAACTATGCAGGTAAATTCTCCAGTTCTGGTCATGATTTTTCCACCAATCAAAATCAATGTGGAATGGTGTGTCGAGTGTAGGTTTTATAATGCTGTATCGTTTTATTTCATTCATCGCCGCTACCTTAAAATCAATTTGTTTTTATATTTTGATACGGAAATATAAATCACCTAGATGCTCAATTTCTGTACTGTTTTCTAATAAATACAATACATAGCTCGGAGAGACACGTTTTACTATATTATATGCAGCATATAATTCCTGAGCGTGAACATGTCCCTGGGGATTCAATTTTGCTAATTCTCTAACTAATGTTGGTACTAGCTTTTCTGCTGGAACATTTAAATATCTATCCCAAAGGGTTTCGATTTGATCTCGCTCAGAAATTGCTATAATCATGCGATCATCAAATTCTGTAGATATTAGCTGCTTTGTCATCGAAAAACTAATTTTACCTTCAATATTACGGGTTGCGGTTCTTACCCACTCTCTGGTGGGTCGTTTTTTACCAATTGATACAATCACTTCTCCTGGTACTTTGCCTGGTTTTATGTGTAACCGGCTTCCAGGTAAAACATTGTATTTTTCATACCACCCTTGTAAACCGTAAACATATTTACTTTCACGAATTACCCATCCGGCAAATTTTTCTTGCGTATCTCCGTCTACAAAAGTAAATCGTATTCGGGGTGATTCGTATGCTGTTGGAAAAAGTTTTTCCAGATTACTGCTCAATGGTATGGATCCTGAAACAATGTGAGGAAAAATAATTGCAATGGTAACGCCATTGGGGGAATTATTTTCAATAGATTTTGAATACTCTAATTCATCGAAAACTCCTGCATTCATCTGAGATAAATAGTCTGAATATTTCGAGTTATCAAAATTCTTTTGTTGATCAGGAACAAGGAATTTGGGAATTGTCCTGACATTTTCTGGTTCGCTACGGTGTAAAAACCATAAAGTTTTTCCAGCGGGACCAAC
The DNA here is from genome assembly GCA_019429225.1 of Anaerolineaceae bacterium. Taxonomy (GTDB): domain Bacteria; phylum Chloroflexota; class Anaerolineae; order Anaerolineales; family Anaerolineaceae; genus UBA6170. Next base: position 730 of record JAHYJK010000019.1, on the reverse strand, counting down.
CTCATCAAAACGTGGGTCTTCCTGAAGCGCTAAATTGAGCGAAAATTCAGTTAGCGTTGTGTTGGAATCTGTAGGGAGCTCGATTTGATTAATTATTTCTGATGTTGAAAGTGGACCTCCATCAGAAACTTCCAAAACCGCTTCAGCCAGGTTTAAGTATCCAATATTTATATCAATCAAGAGTGATCGCGGAAACCAAAAGCCAGCAATTTGAACAAGATCTTGGTTTATGTTTAATTTTTCGATTAGTGAAATGGAAATATTCTTTTTGTTTGTAGAGAAAATATTATCAAAATCGAGATCAGTTTCCTCGTCGAGTGCAATATTTGTTTGATTTAATGGATGATTCGCAAGACTTGCAGCGAATTCCCTGGATTCACCTTTTGCAAAATCAATTTGGATGACAGAAAAATCTCCAATTTCGGGGTTATTTCCTACCCTTACACCGACAACTTCGCCGCTTTTGTAATTCAAGGCGGGAAAGGTTAGCTTTTGTCCGATTTGGAAATCATCTTTTGGTAAATAAATTTCTCCTTTAGATTTTTCCATTTCCTCTCGACGGATTTTTTCAAGTCTAATTCTTTCTTGAATCAGGATTTTTACCAGGTCGATTGTATTTGTTGGAGTCTCAACTTCAAATAATCGGTTAAAAATGAAGTCAATATCATTATTATTTACTTCGAAGTTTTCCCAGATATTTTTTTGTTTTTCTTTGGTTTTAATCATTTAT
>JAHYJK010000293.1 GCA_019429225.1 Anaerolineaceae bacterium | reverse complement strand
AAAATCTATCCCACTCGGATTTTTATCGGCAGCTAATTGCCGATAATATTTCGTGTAGTAACGGCCTAATTGCTCACAATATAATTTATTACAGCCATACATGGTGGTCGGTTGGCACCACATTTCTTCAATGACTTTACCGGCAGCGCTTTTTGTTGCACAATCAGGCAGACCGTACACTGCAATAGAGCTTGGATAGAGAAATTTAACAGGCTTTCCTTGCCAGGTAGCTTGCTCTACAGCCAGACGTAAAAGATTCAGGGTTCCTTCAACATTAACGCGGTGGGCAGTCTCCGGATTATATTCTGCTTTGGTCGACAGAATGGAAGCCAAATGGTATATCGTTCGGATTTCATACTCTGCAACCAACCTGCCAAGTAACATTTGGTCGAGAATATCTCCCTGGATAAATCGTTCACACTTGGATCGGAGATCGTCATCCATGGGCATTACATCCAGGGCTAGTATGTGGGTTTTTTCTTTCTCGGCTAAATGGGAAATCAATCCATGCCCAATTTCTCCATTTGCCCCGGTGATCAGGACTACTTCCTTTCTCATCAAACTCTCCTTTTGTTGAACATAGAGATGAAAATAAGATCAACAAGAAATATATGTTAATTGTAATCAAATAATTGATTTGCCATAGATACTATTTGTACTGAAATTAACATAAAAAGCTCAGCTTATTGCTGAACTTTTTATCATTTTAATTGTTTTCGAATTATCCGGCTACAGTTTCTTTTTTCTTAAACCAATTTTTCCATTCTTGGTTTTCCCAAACTACCAGAAGGGGAGCTGCAACAAATATGGAAGAATAGGTACCACTGAATAGACCAACCAATAAAATCACAGCAAATTCACGCAGGGTTATTCCACCAAATAAGGCTAAAGCCAGAAGCATAAATTCTACGGTCATCAATTGAGTGTTGATGGACCGTTGTAAAGTCTGGATGATGGAGTGATTAACTAATTTTTCAAACTGTAATTTTCTGAATATTGAACTGTTTTCTCTAATTCGATCGAATACAACGATTTTATCCTGAACTGAGAAACCAATAACCGTTAATAATGCTGTCAGGAACATTGAATCGACCTGCCAACCAAATAATTTTCCACCGATAGCGCTTAAGCTGACAACAATCAGAACATCGTGGATCATGGCTAAAATACCACAGATACCATAGCGGAAAGCATTCGTGATTCCTCTAAAAGCGAAGGTGATATAAATTACAACTGCTAAGGCAGCAATTCCCACTGCCACTGCTGCGCGTTGAGTAACCTGTTCAGCAATCACAGGACCAACACTTTCGAATTGATTAACTGTGATTTGATCATTTGTCTTTGTTTCAAGTTGAGTAACAATATCGCCTTTAACCTGTTCGTCCATAAATGGAGAGCGGATGACAAGAATTGTGCGTTGACCAGCGGTATCTGCAGCCGTCTGGACTGAAACTTCCTCAAAATTGTAATCTTTATAAATTGAGATTACTTCTTCTGTACCTGGTAAGTTAGGTGATGAATATTGCAATTCTAATAAGGTACCACCTTTAAAATCGACGGCCAGGGGTAAACCATCAACTGCAATGATGACCATACCCACCAGAATAAAAACTACTGAAATTGCAAAGAATAAGTATCGTTTACCTAATATATTCATTTTCTACACCCTTTCTTTAGATGCCAAACCATTTCAAATGATTTTCAGGATGTTTGATGAGATCAAGTGAAATTGCCAGGAAAGTTCTGGTAACAAAAATAGCTGAAAATAAACTGACGCCGACACCCAAAGCTAAGGTAATGGCGAAACCTTTAACAAAACTTGCACCAAAAGTTGAACCAAACCAGAAAAGAATGGAACAAGTTATGAGTGTTGCTATATTTGAATCCCTAATTGAAGGCCATGCGCGTTTCCAACCCAATTCAATGGCTTGAGTAAGTGTACGACCGTTACGTAGTTCTTCTTTTAAACGTTCAAATATGAGAATATTTGCATCCAACGCGCTACCTGTGCTCAACAAGAAACCTGCAATACCCGGTAAAGTCAATGTAACAGGAATAAGCCTGAATAATGCAAATGTGATCAATGCGTATATGAGGATGGAAAAATCTGCCAATATTCCAGGGACTTTGTAGAAAATTGCCATGAATAAAGCTACTAAAATGAAGCCAACCAATCCTGCTACTAAACTTTTTTCAAGTGAGTCCTGTCCAAGTGTTGGTCCAATCACACGAATTTGTTCTACAACCAGTGGAATGGGAAGGGAACCATAACGAAGTTGAACAGCCAATGCATTGGCTTCATCGATCGTAAAAGATCCAGTGATTGTTCCAGTACCTTCAGTGATTGCAGTTGAAATTGTTGGCGCGGAGATCAATTTATTATCTAAAACAATCGCTAAAAATTTCCCAACGTTTTTGGAGGTGTGCTCGGCAAAAATATCACGACCAGCACTCGTGAGTTCAAAATTAATTTCATACGTATTGGCAATGGGACTGTTGACACCTACTGCTTTCAGATCGATTCCGGTCATTACTGTGTGGAAGACAGGTTTTTCTGTTTCGCCTGTGTCTGGATCAATGCTCAGGGATGCAGGAGAAGGAACGGCTGTAACCTTAGTTGTGGAGGTAAAATCAGTGACTATTTCATCGCCTGGTAAGAAACTGAATAAATTATCACCAATATCCACAAATTCAAGCACGCCAGTCTGTTTGATTTGTTCAATTACGTCTTCAGCATTACTGGCACCAGGGAATTCACCAACAATCCGGTTACTGCCAGCTACTTGAAATACAACTTCACTAACTCCTAATCCATTAGATCTGTTTTCAAGAATTTGACGGGCAACCTGTAATGATTCGTTGGTTATTTCAGAATTTTCAGGAAGATCTGCTTTTAGTATTACTTGCATACCTCCACGAAGATCCAGACCCAAGACGGTTGAAATTGATTTGTTGATTAATGGAATTTGAGAAGTCGAGGGAAGATCAATCCATATCACTGCGGCGAGCAGGACAAGAATGAGGATCAGATTGGTATAGCGTCGCTTCATGGGAAAATAGCCTCCAGTCCTAGTATCTGCAACCTTAAAGCTGCACAACCCGAAAATTATACTCTCATATTTAGGTTATGTGTAGGAATGTATTTCTCGAATTTATGGAAAGTTTTATTGAATTAGTTCAGGTCATGAACGAATAATTTAAAATGAACCAAAAATTGAACGAATATAATCAGAAATTCTAAGGATCGTAAAGAATAAGCATACCTTTCAAAGGGTTTAGTAGGAAAAATCTGACAATTCTTCAGCAATAAGATTGCAAATAGCATAATATCCCCAATCATCCCATTCTTCTTTTACACCAATACCGGGAAGATCCAGGTAATTCTTAAAAATCAGTCCACCCTTAAATATTTCAAACATTTCTCTTGCTCCCGCTTCAATGATTGATCGATCTCCTGTTGGTAAAATTTTTTGGATATCGATTGGACTGAATAAGGCTGCTTTGTTTTTTGTCAATAAATCTGATAATTCTGACATATTGTAAACAGCAGGTTGGTCAAATTGAAAGGCATCCACACCAATTTCAAGAAGGTCAGGAAGAATTGCCCAATTTTTTCCACAAGAATGCATAAAGATTTTTAAACCGTAATCATGGGCAATTGAAAACAGCCGGCCATATTCTGCCTTGAAATAAAATCGAAACATTTTTGGACTGAATAACAATCCGGTTTGAGTCCCTAAATCTTCTGCCAGAAAAATTCCATCTGCACCATTTTTACCGGCAAGATGGATTTTTTCTTCATACACATTTGAAATAATCCTATGCAATCGATTTAATTCATTCGGATTTGTCGCCATATCAAGAAAATAAACGCCCATATTTCGAATGTAACGGGCATTATCAAAAATCCAACCACCCAAAACTGCTAATTTAAATTTTTCAGTCGGTTGACTGAATAAAGTATTCATTTCTCTTGCACAATCAGGATGTGAATAATCAGGAGCTTGTAATC
>JAHYJK010000292.1 GCA_019429225.1 Anaerolineaceae bacterium | reverse complement strand
AGATCTTTGATGGTAGCAGTGGGGCAAATCGCGCGACCGCATTCTATCGTGTTCCGATTGAACGTATGACCAACATCAACATTGATCCGGGTGAAGATGGTTCTCTGGATGATATCGTCAAAAATACTGAAAAAGGCATTATCCTGGATGGTGACAAAAGCTGGTCGATCGGTTCCAACCGCGAACAATTCCACTTTGCTACCGAAATTGGCTGGTTGGTGGATGATGGTAAAGTCACCAAAGTGGTAAAGAATTCAACCTATAAGGGTGAAACAGTGAAATTTTACAACTCACTCTCAGCAGTTGGTGATGAATCCACCTGGGTTGTGCATTATGTGGACAATTGTGGCAAAGGCCAACCGAATCAGATCATGCAGTTAGGTCATGGTGTACCGGTTTGCCGGTTTGACAATGTACGGATAGGAGAGTAATCATGAAAGAAAAAATTCTACAAACACTGACATCATTACGTGAATACGCATTGTCAAAAGGTGTTACCGCTGCCTTCTTATACCATGAAGAAGATAGTTACCTGATGCGTTTTGCGAATTCTGCTATTTCTCTCAATACAAACGAGCATCTGATCCGTCTGGAAATTTCAGTGTATGATGACAAACGCCGGGCGAGCTATGAGATGATCACCGACTTAAACAAACTGGATGAAATGAAACAAGCAGTAGATGTGGCTGCTGAAATGGTGAAATATGCTATGCCACTCAACTATCAACCCAGCATTCCACATTTTAAGGAAAGCTATGTGGATAAGAAAGGTTTTAATGCGGAATTAGCCGCAATGACAGGTGAAGAAAAACTTGCATATTTCAATGAAGCAACCAAAGATCTGGAAACAGATAAAATCACACTTTCCGGTATTTTCTCATCAGGGACCAATATCCTGGCACAAATTACTACACTCTCAGAACACACCCAGTACTTCAAAACTTCCGACGCACAGATTACCATTGTTCTGGCGCATTCAGACTTGAAATGGGAAGTCACCGCAGAACAGTCTGCCCAGAAGAAAGCTGATTTGAATCCACAAGAGTTGCTTGCTGAATTGTCATTCCTGATCGATCATTACAACAATGATCCAGCTCAACAAATACCAGTTGGGAATTATGACATTGTCTTTGGACCAGCAGCTACAGCTGAAATGATCAGTTTTATGAATTGGATTGGATTCAATGGTGGCTTAATGAAACGAGGTTTCTCATTTTTGACCGAAGAACATGTGGGTAAGAAAGTATTCTCCGAAAAATTTAACCTGACAGATGACCCATCTTGGTTGGAAACCTTTCCTTTTACCCGCGATTCTATGGGAATGAAACGAGAAGCATTTCCGCTGTTTGTAAAAGGTGTTTTCCAAAAATTTACCTGGTATCAGGATGATGCTGACGAATTTGGGGCAAAACCAACCGGTCATAATGTTCCGCATAAGAGCCTGGTACTGTCCGGTGGAGAAATGGACGTCAACTCACTCGAGGAACTGGTTAAATTACCCCGCGATAAGGACATTTTATACATTCCATTCCTGCATTACATGAACATCGTCAACCCATCCAAAGCCTTGGTAACAGCCAGTTCACGCTTTGGGGCATTATTACTCAAGAAAGATGGCAGTATTGTTGTTCCATTCAATGTGCGAGTTACCCAGAGTTTACTGGACGTCTTTGGAGAGAAAATTGCCTGGATGTCGAAGCGACAAACCGTTTACAATACCTCAGCCAGTTACGGAGCCCGTAATCCGGTGGCGATTGTCGTTCCAAAGTTTATTCGCGTGAATGATTTGGAGATCTCGCATTCGAATTCGTCGTATTAAGAATAATATACAGGGTGTGGTTGATTTTTTTCATCCATACCCTGTGATTTTCACAACTTGATAAATAATTTTTTCCATTTATACTTCCTGAGCCTGATCAATGAGTAACCTGATCAGGTTTCTTCATCTTAAGTTCCATGAAATTTTTTAGAATCAGCTTAGTAGGAAAATCCTAAAGAAACAAATCTTTTTATTCCAGATTAGTGTAGATTCTAACCAAACAAAAGACTATTTTTGATTAAATTCGCTGATAATTAAGCGCTATTTTTGGTATATACTAATAAAATGGTGAAAATTTCCATTAATGTTTTATATTATAATCATTCATCCAGTGGTTTATGAAATTCCATAGCTAGTACCCCTTGTGAGTGTTTTAATAATCCTATGTTAGGCAACCAATCGATCATCCGCACAAGAATAACCCCGCCGCGTCGCAGGAAAGACCTGGTAGAGCGAAAACGGCTGATTCAACTATTATCAGAAATGATTGAAAAGCGTCTGGTACTGGTCTCTGCTCCTGCCGGATATGGAAAAACTTCCATGTTGGTTGACTTTGTCAGCCAATCTATACTTCCGGAATGTTGGTATTCAATAGATCGATTGGATATTGATCCATCACGTTTTGTTGCATATTTAGTAGCAGCTATTCAACAGAAATTTCCTGATTTTGGTCAGAGAACAGCTACTGCACTAACTGGTGATCAAGGAAAATTTAATGGTGAATATATTGCCAATGTTTTTATCAATGACATTTATGAAAATATTTCTGAACATTTTTTAATCATTCTGGATGATTATCATCTGGTGAATGATAGTGTCGAAATTCAGAATTTCATCAGTAAATTATTATTGGATTTGGATGAGAACTGTCATTTCATCCTTGCTTCACGAACCCTTCTATCATTACCAGCTATCCCAATGTTGGCAGCCCGATCTGAGGTGGATGGTTTGAGTTATGAGGAATTAGAATTCCTTCCGGAAGAAATTCAGGATCTATTTCAACAAAACCAACAATTATCACTCAGTCTGGATCAAGCCATTGAAATCAAACAAAATACCGAAGGATGGATAACCGGGATACTACTGAGCAGCCAGGTGGATAAAAAGCTTTCAGCGCTCCAGGCAAGATTAGGAAGGGTATCTGGTTTCTCATTACAAAATTATTTTTTACAAATTTTGGAACAACTACCTGAGGAGATCAATTCTTTTCTACTTTGGTCAAGTTTATTGGAAGAGTTCAATGCAGAACGATGTGCTGAGGTGATTGGACCAGCAATAACTAAAGAGAATGCTCCCTGGCAAAAGTGGATGAGTGTGATTCAACAATACAATTTATTTGTGATACCAGTTGGAGAAGAGGGAGACTGGTTGCGATACCATCCACTGTTCCTTGATTACTTACAGAATACCATCATTGCTGAACAACCTGAAATTGCCAAAGCTATCCTTCACAATCTTGCCAAAATCAGTATCCAAAATAATCAATGGGATCAAGCGTTTTCCATCTATCGAAGATTGGGTTCTCAAGATGATCTAATCCAACTAATTGAACAAGTTGGTTTAGAAATGGTATTAAATGGTAGATTATCGACACTCTCAGCCTGGCTTGATTCTCTACCAGCGGAAGTGTTAAACACGAAACCTTATGTTATTGCGCTTCAGGGAAATGTAGCTTGGGTGTTGGGAAATACTTCATTAGCAATGACACTCTACAATCAAGCTCTGAATTCAATGGCATTGCCTGTTAATCGTAAAGATGTGATTATTACATTAACAATGCGAGCAGCCACATTTCGATTATCAGGCAAACTTGAAGAATCAATTACAGATTCGAAAGAAATCATGTTATTAATCGGAGATGACGAATCATTACTAAAACAAAAAGGAGAAGCTCTTCGGTGTATTGGACTATGTGATTTTCATAAAGGTAATCTCCAAAAAGCACTTTTCAATTTAGACAACTCTCTATTTATTATGAAATCAATTGATGAACACAAAAATGTTGCAATCATTCAAATTGAAATCGGTTTGGTTTATGAAAATTTGGGAAATTATTCCTTATCAAAAGAATACTATTTATCTGCATTGAAATATTGGAAACAGGTGGAAAACCCCCTCTGGTTGTCTAATCTTCTCAACAATTTAGGTGTTTTACA
>JAHYJK010000291.1 GCA_019429225.1 Anaerolineaceae bacterium | reverse complement strand
CAGATTCAAATCATCCGGTTGTGACCCGCAAAAAACGTTGGCACACTTTGACTTTTCTGTGAACCCCAGCATTTCCCGTTCTTACTTGAGTGACTTCGCTTCTTGTGCTTATATTCAGAGACATGACGTAACTACTCAGGTAATATGAGTCATTCATCAATAATAATATAGGACAAAAGAATCTAGACAGAGGAGAAAAAAAGAGACACAATGGGAGAATGAAATCAAAACTCCTCTTGAGTGAAGAAGAAATACGAAGCACTTATCAGCAAGGCGAAGAAGCAGTAGTTGCGTTGGTGATGGCATTGCTAAAAATAAATGCAGATCATGAGGAGCGCATCAAGCGGCTAGAAGATCAAAAAGCCAAGAACAGTAGTAACAGCAATAAACCACCATCAAGTGATGGGTTTTTAAAACCATCACCGAAAAGTTTACGAAAGCGTCATGGGAAAAAGAGCGGAGGACAAGCCGGACACCAAGGTAATACCCTCAAAGCAGTGGAGAAACCGGATTACACCGAAATTCATAGTGTACAGGCGTGTAGATGTTGCCAAAGCGACCTGGCGAGTGTGAAGATTGAAGGGGTTGAAAAACGGCAGGTATTTGATATTCCCAAGGTAAAGATGGCAGTAACAGAACATCAAGCTGAAATCAAAATATGTCCACAATGTGGAGAGAAAAACAAAGGCAAGTTTCCGGAAGGGGTTAGGCAAGCGGTGCAATACGGAGTGGAAACAAAAGCAGTAGCGGTTTATTTCAACCAGTACCAAATGATCCCACTGGCACGCACAAAAGAGATATTTGAAGCGTTATATGGACAAACAATCGCTGAAGCCAGTTTGATTTCAGCCTGCCGGGATGTGGCAAAACGAACCCTTGATGTATGTGAGCAAATCAAAGCACAGATAACCCGAGAAGAAGCTGTTGTTCATTTTGATGAAACCGGGGTACGGGTGAATGGTAAATTACACTGGTTGCACAGTGCGAGCACAGACAAATTAACCAGTTATGCCATTCATACCAAACGGGGGCATAAAGCGATGGATGATGTAGGGATCCTATCAAGTTTACAGGGTTACGCTATTCACGATGGCTGGCAATCATATTACAAATACCCAGTCAAGCATGGACTATGTAATGTTCACCACTTACGACGGCTTCAGTTCCTGGAAGAGCGATATCCACAACCCTGGGTCACAAAGATGAAAGGATTGTTGAAGGAAATGAACGAAACCGTAGAAGCAGCACAGCAAAAAGGAATGAAGTGTTTACCAGGAAAACAGAAAAAATTATTCATCCGACGCTACAATAAATTGCTCCTGGAGGGATACCGGGATAACCCCCCTCTGCAAAGGGATGTGAGCCAGGATAAAAAGAGAGGACGGATCAAACAAAATCCAGCCAGAAATTTGTTGGAAGAATTTAGTATCCATAAGTCTGCTGTTTTGGCATTCCTGACAGATTTTCGTGTTCCCTTTGATAATAATCAAGCGGAACGAGATGTCCGTATGATGAAAGTTAAGCTGAAAATCTCTGGATGCTTTCGCACAATGGTTGGAGCAGAGATCTTCTGCCGTATCCGTGGGTATATTTCAACAGCCAGAAAAAATGGTGTAAATGGTATCGATGCATTACGTCAAGCTTTTCTTGGCAACCCCTATCTGCCTGATTGTATTTCTTTAGGCTGAGTAGTTTGACAATGTCACATTAGACATTTGTTCTATGTTTATGATGCCGTAACCGCGATTTGCGAGATCAGGTTCTGTTGACGAGGTTGTCAATAACTAATTCACCTGAGTTTCTCACTTTTGAAAAAAAATAACCCAATTTACAGCTGGAAAACCAATTTTCAGGACACTAAGGCAGGACACTAAAAGCGCTATTTTGGTTTTTCGTCACCATGGATTTCAATCCATGGCGGAGACCAATCTGCATGAACAAAAGTGTCTGCTACTGAAATACCATTGTTGAAAAAACTCCCTTCAGGACACTAATTTGAGAAACTCAGGTTCTATGTTTATGATGCCGTAACCGCGATTTGCGAGATCGGGTTCTGTTGACGAGGTTGTCAATAACTAATTCAGCAGCCTCATCGGTGGATAAGGTGGGCAATGGCATCGCAGACCGTAGGAGTGTGCGGACATTAGCTACTGAGAGTTTCGGCAGAACATCCACCTCATACTGAGCCAGTAATTCAGGACTTTGGGCAAAACGTTGTTGCCAATCGAGACGAGTTTCAGCGACAAACCAGGCGGCCAGAATAGTGAACGCCAGTTGATGGTACCAGGCTAAGTATTTGCGTGTCTGGAATTCATCCCAGCCAAATTCATCTTTGGCATCTTCATTACTACGTTCAATCAAATAGCGCTGCGTTTTACGCCAGGCCATGGTTTCCAAAGGAATGGTCTCTGACGCATTGCTAAGAGCATAGGTGACTTGAGCCGGATCTTGCCGGATCAGCAGCCATTCCTGGCGAAATCCTTCGTCATATTTCACCCAAACCCGAACGCGAGAAAATTTCGCTTGCAGATATCCACGCTCACTGGCACGTAAGCGCACCATTTGCCATTCCAACTGGTCTTGCTGAATAAATTCACGAACTTCATGAGCTGTTCCAGAGATTTTAGGGTTCTTGGATGGAACGCCTCGTTTGGTCAGGGGGTAGACATAATTGGGCTCTTCGAGATAAATGATGGTGTTAGCCGGTACGTCCCCGAAATATTCAATCCCTGCATTGTTTATTTTTTGGCGAAGGGTCTCATTTCTCCCATACAAATCATCCATCACAACTGCCTGGAAAGGAATTTTTCGTGCTTGTGTGCGTTGGATCAGGTCCCAACCTAACTCCGGCTTGGTAGCAAAGACACGCTCTTTAGGGACGCCGGTTTTTTCGCGTAATTCGGTGTGGCTATCTTCGAACCAGACCTGGGGTAGGTACAGCTCCCCATCAATCCAGGTCCATGCCTGTGGGGTGACTAAAGCCAAAAAGACACCAACCTGGCTCATTTCGATTTTTCCCAGGCGTCCATTGTGCTGACGTGCGGCTCCTGCGCTTCGATTTCCAGCCTTCTCTTCCGCACTTTCGTCCAGCACCAAAATGGCTTCTTGAAAAGCTTGGTGCTGTTGTATCTCTTTTTCGACCGCCTGGATCATTTCTGTGGCTGACCAGGTGGAATTGCTTACAAAATGTTGCATGTTCTGTCCTGAAATTCCGGTTTTTCGACTTACATTGGCAATATTCCGATCAGTTTCCATTCGCAGTAAGCCACTGAGGTACTTTAACCCGTATTCACTCGTATCTCGGGTTTTTGTTCGGAATAGTTGTCGAAACCGAGTATAAAATAATTTCAGCCGTTCGCCGAGTTGGGGAATCTCCTCAGCTGGTATGCCCCATTGTTTGATTTTTTTGTCCCATAAATATCATTGTGAATCAGTCTTTGGTTGTTGGCTAGAATCATCCTTCCTGTTTTTTATAGGACTTTTGACTCATTCCATTGGATGGGTTGCTTGTTGTTCTAATGTGACATTGTCAAAGTAGATACGATTTTAATCGCCTGAAATTCCAAAAATAATCTATACTTAGATAATGGAGAATTCCCATTTTGAATAGAACGAATGAAGATTGGCTGACTGATCTGCAAGCTGCTGGGGAACAAAGAGAATCAGCCCTGGCAGATTTGCATGCCATCATCATTGCTGGGCTTCCGTATGCATTATCAAAATGGATTCTTCCAGCGGATCCACGTTTTTCGTCGCTGGTAGAGGAAGTTGCCCAGGAGACGATTTTACGTGCCATTGCGAAATTAGATACGTTTGAAGGACGTAGCCAGTTCACCACCTGGGTTCATACTATCGCTGTCCGAATTGCCCTTACCGAACTCCGCAGGGCCAAATGGCGTGAGGTCTCGTTGGATGAAATGCAGCAGGGAAAAGACCCTGAGGACGAAGCTCGTGAGATGCCTGATCAAAGCCAAAGTGTGGAGAAAAGCATCGAAAATAAAGAAATGATGCACATGTTGCAACAGGTAATG
>JAHYJK010000290.1 GCA_019429225.1 Anaerolineaceae bacterium | reverse complement strand
CGCACCGTGCAATTGCCGGAAGATAAATTTGGGGATAATGCAGAAGAATCATCATAACCCTTATTAAAAGAACACACCACAAATATCACCACAGGTGAGGTTGTGTAATAGATCACGCCACAAATATCACCACAGGTTAAAACCTGCGTCTGTCAGGGTCAAACCGGAACCGGTTGCGTGATGAACCTGTTTGAACAGGTTTGAATCTGTCAGCCTGTGGTTTTAACCACAAGCGAAGCTATGATTTGTGAATATTCTGCTGAAGGCGATCGGTGCGCATGGCGATATCGGCCACGTTAATCAGGGTGGCCGGGTCGCGCCCATCCTGCGGGTAGAGGCTCCAGCCAATCGCCAGGCGGGTAGTGATGCGTTGATCCTGCAATTGCAGCGGTGAATTCATGGCTTTGCTGATCTTGCTGATAATATCCGGCACTACCTCTGGATCATGAATGTCTTCCAGCACCAGGGCATACTCGTTGTCATTGACCTTCGCCACGGTATCATCCTCGCGCACGGTACCCAGCAGTCGGCGCGCCAGTAACACATCCACCTGCTTTTTTAATTCCGGTAACATGTGCTCATGATACGGGAAAGAAATGGATAAGGAGATGAGCAGCGCATTGCTCTGGCTGCGTTTCATGCGCATGAGGGCATGTCGCAGCCGGTCTATGAAGATGGCGCGCAGGGGTATCTCGGTATTGGGGTCGTACAGCGGACCGGTGGGTGGTTTTAAAGGGCGGGTGCCGTGTGAGGATTTGGGGAGTTTGCCAGCCAGGCTGCCGGTATCAATGCGCTCGATCGGCTGGTTGTTGAGGATCATGCTGAAGAGATTTTGTGTTTCAGGCGAGGGCTCGATGCCCAGTTCACGCGCGATGATCGATTTGCATAACTGGTATTGTTGTAAGGCGGCATTGCGGCGGCCGCTTTTGGTGAGCAGGCGCATTAACAGGCGGTGCGCGCTCTCTTCAAGGGGCGCCATTTCCACATAGCGCCAGGCGTATTTGTATGCCTGGTCAAAATTGGAACGAAGGAAATAGGCTTTGGCCAGCGCCTGCAGGGCATTGATCATACTGCGGAAATAACGTTCCCGGTTGAAGACCGCCCACTCCTGAAAACCGGTGACCTCGTTCAAAATCAGATCGCTCAAAAAGTCGCCACGATACAGGTCAACGGCTTCTTCCAGTTGATTGATGCACTCCTGGCAGTTGTGCAATTCAACGTGCGGGTGCAATTTGCTGCTCTGGATATAGCCAACAAAAGCGGTTGTATCCATCCAGACGTGTTTATGCATGAACTCGATTGACTCATCGCTGACTTCCAGAAAATCACTGACCTGATCTTCACCGCCAAAAGCTTTGCGCAGCCCCAACAATGCCTGGCGTAGATTCATGCGCGCGTAGGTCTCCGGGCGGTTGGGCCAGAAAAACTCCGCTACTTTTTCGCGCGGTTGTAGACGCGGTGGTTCCTCCGCCAGGTAGGCTAACAGAGCGCGTTCTTTACGGGTACGCAGGATTTCACTGAGGTCGCTGCCATCGAATTGCACACGGAAGGTGCCGAGGAGAGAAATTTCGAGTCTGCTCATTTTCTAATCTTAATTCACGCTAAATTCACGCTGATTTCACAAGCCGTAAACACCCAATTGGGATAATGATAGCAACCATGGTTCATATAAAGGCCGGATTCTATGAATGATCATCAAATTAATTATTTCTCTTACTTGTTACGGGTTTGGAAAGACAGCGTTGATGGAGAATGGCATGCATCTTTACAGGATGTTGTCAGCGGGGAATGCCACCATTATCCGACTCTGTATGAATTATATGTTAGTTTATGGGATTTGACCAACGAAAACGTCAATCATCCCGAGCGTAGTCCATTTGAACCATTCAAACAGCAATATACCAGAAAAATAGAATAGGAGTATGTATGCAAGGAAAGACAAGAGGTATTGTTCGTTTATTTCAATCAAACAAAATTTTGAGAATAGGAGGAACGATAATGAAAGGAAAAAAGTTTTTGTGGAGTTTTTTGACGGTTATCATGCTGCTCAGCATGACCGTCGGTGCGGCTCTGGCGGAGGATGGAGATTTATTTAGAAAGAATATCTCCAAAACGCCAGATAATGAGACGGAAAAAGCAGCCATCTACATGATGGATTTTTACGTCCCGGCGCAGGCTTCGACGGGGCTGGTGGGTCCTGTTGATAACTACTTATTAGCTGATGAAACCACTTCAGGATATGTAGCCCGTAACTATGCCAAACCTTTGGTAACTGCCTGGATTGATGATCTGCATCCGGTTGATGAAATCAAGGGTGGCGTTACTTTTGGGCATTTTGATGCTTTTATAGGCATCTCATTAGATGATGGTACGTCCTGGAAGACTACCAATCTCTCACGCTCATCCGACCTGTCATCTTTCATCCTGCAGACAGGATATGCATATCCAGGTGATGTTCATAATGTAGTGCATCAGGTCTTCAATGACAATATCTTTGTTGCCTGGGTTGGTAAATACTGCGAAGGTGGTACACCACTTTATTCTTTGAAACTTGATGAAGAAGCAGACTACTTCGCTGATCTTGAAGAGACTTACGAAAAGGATGCAGTGTATTTGTATGACCTGTTCGGTGTAGGAGGGGCACAGAGCTCGGTGGATTATAAAGACCAGGGTTTTCCGGAAGTAGGAGAAATTCCTTTCTCCTGTGTCTGGACTGCACGAGGTAAATTACTGGCTGGCGATGACCCTGCGACACCTGAAACTGAAGCCACATATGTGATGTGGACCAAACCAGAACGCTTGACCTCTGGACGTCGAGATGCCAACCTTCCGGCAGTGGATTGCGCTGCTGGTGCCGGTTGTATCATGACCTGGCAGGAAGATCCCGAAGGCTTACGCCCCGGGCAGGGCCTTGGCCCAGGTGAAGGCTGGAGTGGCGCGGTTGCCAACCAGCAAACTGACATCTGGTATTCGCATATCTCTCAGGCTGAATTTGATTTAGTGTTCGCAACTGAAGATACTGTGGGTGCTATTACTATGACTGATTATGCGGCTGATATAACGTTAACTACCATGCCAAAACCATATGTGCCCATGGCCGCACCGGTACGTCTGACCGACAATGCCATGTGTAAAGGAACTAGTACTGATAAGAGTCCAAGTGCCCCTTATTGTTACATCGATTTCGATACTATTGATGATATAGATCACACCAATATTCAGACATTATTGGATTTAGAAGCCCCAGAAGCAGATGCTGACTTTTGCGCTGATCAAGTTGACTGGCTCAACCCAGGTGGTACAACACTCAAACTGTGTGTCACAGAAGACAATCGCCTTTTGAATGGACGTGTAGCTGCCACCCGTGTGCGGCTCAATTTGAAACCATACACACTTGCAGATGGAACAAAAAGTGCCTGGGTAGTGATGGCTGCCGAGGAATCGAAAGCATTGGGTGAGGTGTTGGATGAAGATGGTGATCCAATCGATATCGGCAAGGATATCTGGTATTACAGCTTTGATCCTTTCAAGACCGGCGCCGATGAGTTCATGGTCAACCAGGGTGGTATGCTCAACCAACCGGCTGTCTGCAAGGATGAAGCCGACGAACACTGTACAACTGTCGGTGAGTTCTATGATGTTCAAGTTGATGCTCGCGGGTTTGATTATTATCTGACAGAAATCTCCCGCCGCTTTGCATTGACCACCAACTCGGTTTCGGCCGCGGTCAATTCAGAGAGTGGTTTATCCGCCATACTGATCTACAAACAGGGTATCATCAACCAGGGTGGCCCGGCAGATATCATGCTGCGAAGAACACTCATTGATGATACAGTTTTTGACCCAGCGGTTGATAACCCCTTTGCCTTTGAAAACCTGGATTGTGCCGAATGGGCTTACACCGATGGCTTCAACCCCAATTACCTGCAGGGTGTCTGTCTCTCACCGGCCATCAATATTACCGGAACAACAATCGTTCGTTGTGATGCAGGTAGCGATAATGATACCTGTGCTGCGGCTTTCCCGATTGATGATGA
>JAHYJK010000289.1 GCA_019429225.1 Anaerolineaceae bacterium | reverse complement strand
CGCCAATTGGCTTGTATGGCTTTGAAATTGCGCGAAATGGTGATTATTCCTGAACTCGCGCTACCCGTTACTTTGTATGCCTAAGTCCTTGCTTTTTGTGCAAGAATTTAACTGATAAGTTCCTAATTAAGATCAGGCCCAAGAGACTCTCTCATGTTTGGCTAAAATAGTGCAGATTTAGTCTGTCAAAATCCTTGACGTTTTCCTTATGACCAATTGCGGACCATATAAAAATTGAAAATGATCTCTTTTATCCGAAAAGAAATCATTAACAGCCTTTTTAGCACCCTTCCAATCATAATAATCATCAATAAGGATTATTCCGTTATATGAAAGTTTAGGCACAATGCGTTCAAGAGAAGTGATGATTGAATCATACCAATCACTATCTATATGAGCCATCGCCACTGGTTCAGTGATCTTTAAGGTATCTTCAAATAAACCTTGATGAAGAAAAATTTTATGTTCTTCAGGCGATAAATTAAAATTAGTAAAATTGTTTATGACTTTGGTTAGCAAGTTTTCTTCGTAGCCATAATACTGACCATTACGGATGCCTTTTGCCTTCCCATCTTTAATCGTTTGATATCGTTCAAATGCATCAGCTTCGTCCATGACTGAGGGAGGAGGAATTTGTTCGAATGTATCGTAAATATTTAGTTCTCTGTATTTGCTTTTACTTAGGGCGATGAGAATAGCTGATCCCCCTAGGGCACATCCTGCTTCAACAATCACGCCAGGTATTTGGTATCGGTCAATACTTTTAACACATCTGCTTAGGTTAATCAATTTCGAGAAATTAAGGTATGTGAGCTGTAATTTCTTTATCTTGAATATCTTTAAGACCATGCCAGGCGATGTGATTGCAAAGTAAATTGCAGATAAAAAATTATACAAATTTGATTTAAAAATCAATACTTATGACTCCAAGATCATTCGTTTCATTCGGAAGTATGTCCCAAACTCTAACTTCCCCATTATCGTCCGTGACGATGGCAAACTTTGTCATTGGGTCACCAATGAAAAGAATATATTCGCCAGGTTCAATATCTTCAAAAAGAAAGTAACCATCTTCATCTGTAAGTGTATATGGATTACTGGAAGTGTCTAGTGCATAGACGCCCTCTCCAGATACGCTTCGATAAATTGGCGTGACCCACACACTAATCCCTTTGATGTTCGTTTGATTGATTAGTTGAAGTCTTCCTGATATATTTGCACGGCCCTCTTCAGGTGATGGTATAGAATCTAAAATATATTGATCTTGATTTTGGCAACTGACAACACATAAGGATAGAATGAATAGCGTTGAAACGATGAGCAAAAGATGGTTTTTCATAGTGGTTAACCCGAAATGATTATTGATTGTTGATTGATTACGACTATAATTTGAGCATCAAGAAATCTATAGATATCCAATTATACCAGGGTATCGTCATACCAAAATAGGAGAAAAGGTTATGAAAGCAAAAAGCTTAATTTTATTGATCGTAGCCGTAATTATGATCGGCGCTCTTTGGCCAGTCACACCCGTGCAGGCGGCGGCTTATGGCACAAAATTTGTCACGTCTATCACGTATGTGAATGTTGGCACGGAACCTGCCGTAATCACATTAACCTTGTACGATAGCGCTGGTGTTGGGGTAGATGTGCCGCTTGAACCGCTAGCACCTAATGCTGGAGCATCATTGTATGTTGGGAACATCACACAAATTGCAAGTGGGTTCCAAGGTTCAGCAAGCATGTCATCAAGTCAACCACTTGCGACAACGCTTGTTCAGGTTCCTCAATCGCCCAGTACAGTTAAGAATCGTCCGCTATCAAACGCCTTTACCGAAGGTTCTGCCATTGTTAAAATTCCAACGGTCTTAAAGAATGTATTTAATACAAATACAATCTTTACAGTCCAGAATGTGGATACTGTCACTGCGAATGTTGAAGTAAAGTTTGTCCCTGTCTCCGGATCATCTGTTACAGCTAATATCAGTTTGGCGCCAGGTGCTGCGAAATATTACGATTTGGGTGGAACTTCACCTATCACAGCTTCAACATTCAATGGCTCTGTGGTTCTTACAGCTTCAACAGGCTCACTGGTCGCGACATCTTTAGAATTGTCTACCTTAAATAATAATACTTATGCTTTTGAAGGTGTTGCTGCTGGTGGTAACAAAATCTACATGCCTTCTGCGTTCTGCAGTTGGGGTGCAGGTGGTGCGATCAATTCAGCGTATGCTGTTCAGAATGTTAGCAATACAACCAATGCCAACGTAACCATTCAATACACTGGCGGTGCGGTAGATGGACCATACACGATTGGCCCTGGAGCAAAACGGAGTTTCCTCGGCTGTGATGCCAATCCAATTAATTATATCGGTGCTGCGACGGTTACATCCACTGGTGCTGAGGTGGTTGCCATGGGAAAGATCACCGGCAACGGTCTATCCACAGCCTATGTGGGTTTTGCACAAGGAAGTAATAAAGTTGCTGTTCCATATGTGCGTTGGACACAAAGCCACTGGACCGATGGCACTCGCCAGAGGGTGAACATTGCTATTCAAAATGTTGGCACTTCCACAATCGGTGCAGGTACATTAAGTGTGAAGTTCTACGATAAAAATGGTGCCCTTTCAGGCACAATCACCAATCCTTCCACAATTGCAGTCGGTGGAAAATGGAGCACAAATGCCTCATCCGTAAATGCTGAGTTTGGTTATATTGGCGGATTTGGCGGTGGTGCGATCATTGAAAGTCCGCAGGCAATTGCTGTTATTGCTCGTGTTGAAACCTATCTAACGGCAACAACCACCGCTGGCGAAGACTACAACGGCATTCCAATTCAGTAATTTATCAATCCTAACAATAACTGAAACTTTAGCAAGAGGCTGTCCTTTATCACAAGGACAGCCTCTCTTATTAATGATATTGATGTTTTCATGAAATTCTGTATTGGGCCAAAACTGGATTGCGTAATAACCTTATCAAAAACCTTGAAGCGTTGATCAGGTAAATCTATTGCTATTGGTCACTCGAATCATGGTGTAACCGATCAGCACAAATTTTCCTCATCTTATCAGGAATTATTGGCTGTAGATTGTTCTTTCAAGAATTATTGCGTAAAAAGGTGTTCACAAATATTAAAGGTTTATTTCTCAATTCAACAAACGATTAAGCATTATCTCGAGTAGACCAACATCGTCAACCTAAGTCACTTAGATAATTAAATATTATCAAGTGACCTGGCAAACATGTGGACAAACGATTTTCAATGATGGCACGCAAAAGTTGAGTGACTAAGCTACCCAAAAGATTTATCCATCCAGAATCTCCGGAGGGAAAACCATTCAACCTAATAAGTCTATTGATTTATTGTGAATGGCAACAATACCGTATATATCGCCTGGATCGTTTCAGCCCTGCTCGTGATTTGATCACCGCTTTTGCCGCCAAAACTAAAGATCTGGCCCCCAATGGCCACGGATGATGCAAATGTGATGGGATCATCCAGGGCTTCTAAAGGTTCTTCAAACCAGAGATTTTGATTGGTGGAATAATACATCAGGACCGTTTCATGATCGTGTGTTGAGCGACCACCCACGATAAAGATGATATCTGTCACCGATTCAACGCTCATCCCATACAGTGGAATTGGCATCTCCGTTTCGATGTTCCAGGCAATTTCCTGATTCTGATCTCTTGCTGGCAAATAGCTCTCACTGACCTTGACCGCCTGATCCCCATCCCAGCCCCCCATCACATAAATCTTTCCACCCGCCTGTGCCGCACCTGCATGGGACCTGGCGCTTGACATGGGTGTCCTCACTTGCCAGGCATCCGCCCCCGGGTCGTACATGTAGACCACATCCAGCGCTCGCTCACCATCCCAGCCGCCGAACAGGTACAGCTGCCCTTCGTAGTCCGCCAACGCATAGGCGCTGACCGCCCCCGGCAGCCGCGCACCCGTTGACCAGCTATCACGCCGCGGGTCGTATATCTCGAGGATGTCCGTCGGGCTCCCATCTATCAAGCGCCCACCGGGAACGTA
>JAHYJK010000288.1 GCA_019429225.1 Anaerolineaceae bacterium | reverse complement strand
GACAATATACAATTACGACCTTCATCAGGATCATTTATTTTGGTTTTCTTGCTCTTTCTATGGGTTTTCTGATTGGTCAGGGGGGTATGGTAAGCCTTACCCAAACAGCTTTTTTTGGTGCAGCAGGTTATGTCATTGGTTTGATTGGTTATGAACGTGGAATCCCATTTCCAATAGCTGATATCATATCGATAGCCATCACTTTATTATTCGCATTAATTCTGGGTATGATCGCTGTTAGAACCCAAAAAATAGTCTTTTTGATGATTACCCTGGCCTTTGGTCAGGTAGCATGGGCTTTTGCACTTCAGAATACCACTTTATTGCATGGTTGGGCAGGAATTGTTGGCATCAGGCCATTTGTAATTTTAGGTGTAGATTTCAACAACAATGCAAATTTTTATTGGGCTTCTTTGGTTTTGTTTTTACTTGGCATTTATGTGCTTTGGAGAATAGTTCACTCTCCTTTTGGTCTTGCATTAAATGGGACCAGAGAAAGTTCAAAGAGAATGGCAGCATTAGGCTATCCGGTATATTGGATTAGAGTAGTTGCATTTTTAATCGCAGCTATTTATGCTGGTTTAGGGGGCATCCTCGCAACCTATAATACTGGTGTCATTACACCCACAACGATTCAACTAAGTAGAACGATTTGGGTTTTATTGATGGTAATTCTTGGTGGGGCTGGCTATTTTTGGGGGCCAATTGTTGGATCAGTAATAGCAATATGGTTAGATGTTCTTATCAGTCAATCTACTGAAAGATATAACACAGTCATAGGGATCATCTTTGTCCTCACCGTTTTATTCTCGCCAACAGGTATCCTGGGAACTTTAGATAAAACCATAAAAAATAAGAAAATTCCCTTTTTATACAAATTCTTGAAAAAGTTTGAGTAAATTCAAGTTTACAGTAGAAATAGGAGGTGTTAATTCAGCAAAAAAATTCCAAACAAGTTTAATAATCGGTTTCAAGTAAAAAAATAAAAAATAAGGAGAAGAAATGTCTAAAAAAATATTTCAGTTTGTAATGTTATTAGTAGTATTTAGCTTATTGTTATCAGCCTGTACTACACCTCAAGCGCAAGAACCTGTTGCAGAACAACCTGTAGCAGAGCAACCAGCCGAATCAGAAGGTGTTGAAGAAGTAGCAGCTGGTGGAGAAATCAAGATTGGTTTCATTAGCGCTTTCACTGGGTTGTTCTCTTCATTTGGCACAATGCAAAAAGAAGGTGCAATCCTCGCTTTGGAAGAATATGACTACAAAGTTGGTGATAAAACCATTGTTGTTATTTATGAAGATGACCAACTTGATAACGAATTAGCAGTAACCAAAGCTAAGAAATTAGTCGAGCAGGATAATGTCGACATTTTAACTGGTATGGTCTCAGGCGATGAAGGTTTGACAGTTGGCGATTACATGAAAGACAAGAATATTCCTGTTGTGCCAATGTACTCAGCTTCTGAAGATATGACCATGCGTTCTTTCTTCCCGATGGTTGTTCGCTCAACCTGGACGGGTGCTCAATCCATGGATGTGTTTGGTTACTGGTTAGCAACTGAATTAGGCTACAAGAAAATCTATCATATTGGTGAAGATTATTCATATCCTTGGAACCAGGGTGGTGGATTTGTTCGTGGTTTCTGCCGTGGTGGTGGAGAAGTGGTTAAATCAGTATGGTTCCCACCTGGATCAACTTCAGACTTCTCTTCAATGATTGCTTCCATTCCGACAGATGAAGGTTATGACGCTGTATTCTACAATGGAGCAGGTGGAGATGCCATCAACTTTGTAAAACAATACGTTGAACTGGGTATGATGGATGTTTTGCCATTATTAGGGCAATCAAACACTTTTGAAAAACCTGATCTTGAATCACATCCAAAAGCAATTGTAGGTTCATATTCAGCACAACACACTGCTGATGATTTAGACACTCCTGAATGGAATGCTTTCCGGGATGCTTTCATTGCCCGATGGGATCACACTCCATCAACAGCTTCTGAGTTTGCTTATTCATCAATGAGAATGATCCTCCGAGCCATAGAAGCAGTAGATGGTGATGTATCTGACAAAACAGCATTAGTTGAAGCAATGATTAATGTGGATATGTCAGATGATCCAAGGGGACCAGTAGTTCTTGATCCTACATATCATGCAGCAATTGGAAATGTTTACATCAGAGAAGTTGCACTCGATGAAAATGGTGATCTTTATAACAAAGGTCTTTACACAGTCAAAAATGTAAGTCAATTTGGTCCTTACGATCCCGCTTTATATTTAGCACAACCTATTGATGACAACCAATATCCAACTGGCAACTGTGCAGATCTTCCTGCTGAAATGCTGGAAGGCGAACTATATGAATTTGTACCTTTTGGGAATTAATTAGTAGCAAATTTACTTAGGAGCCATTTATGACATCAACCGATCAGGCACTCGCTTTAAATGTTGCATCTGTATCTAAAAGTTTTGGAGGTGTGCGTGCAGTTCGCGCTGCAAGTTTGAGCGTGCCTGTAGGAGAGCGACGTGCTCTGATCGGTCCTAATGGTGCCGGCAAGACGACCTTGTTTAATTTGATTGCAGGCGAATTAAGAGTTGATAGTGGAAAAATAGAAATTTTTGGCTCTGATATTACCAAAAAATCGGTTCAAAAAAGGGCTAAATTAGGTTTAGGAAGAACTTATCAGATTTCACAATTATTTCTTGACCTCACTGTGGAAGAAAATTTGTTTTTAGCTGGCATAACCAACAAGAAATTTGAGTTTCATTTCTTGAGATACTGGAAAAACTATACATCCGAAAAAGAGTGGGTGTATCAGGTTGCAGAGCAAGTTAAATTGTTGGATTTCTTGCAAGAAAAAGTATCTGAAATTTCTCATGGTTTACAAAGGCAATTGGAAATTGGTATGGCAATTGCTATGAAACCACGTTTGGTGATGTTAGACGAACCAGCAGCTGGCCTCTCTCCTTCAGAAAGAATTGTTCTAACCGGACTGATCAAACAATTACCAAAAGAAACAACTTTGGTGATTATTGAACATGATATGGAAATCATTTTGGATATCGCAGATCAAATCACAGTCCTGAATCAGGGTTCAGTAATTGCAGAAGGTTCTCCCCAGGAAATCAAGAATAATGAAGAAGTACAAAAAGTATATTTAGGTGGTGGTTCACATGCTTGATAATTCCTCAACTCAAAATTTATTGTTACAAATAGAAGATATTCATTCGTATTATGGGGAAAGTCATGTAATTCAAGGATGTTCCTTAAAAGTAGGACAAGAATGTCTGGCAGTGTTGGGAAGAAACGGTATGGGTAAAACCACATTATTACGATCAATTATGGGCTTAACGCCTGCTAAAAAAGGAAAAATCATTTGGAATGGAACAGAAATCACGAATAAAAAACCTCATCAAATTGCCCAGTTAGGAATAGGTTATGTTCCTCAAGGTAGAAGATTATTTCCTTCATTAAGTGTTGATGAACACCTGAAATTAACCTATCAAAAATCCACATCTGGTGAATCTTGGGATGTGGAAAAAGTGTATGAATTATTTCCTGAATTAGGAAATAGAAAAAAAATAAGTGGCACTCGTTTAAGCGGTGGGGAACAACAAATGTTAGCCATCGGTAGAGCATTAGTAACGAACCCGAGTATTATATTACTCGATGAACCTTCTGAAGGTCTTTCTCCAGTTGCTGTTGACCGAGTTATCGAGATTTGCCATCAATTATTAAAATTAAATATTTCAATTTTATTGGTAGAACAAAATATTCACGTAGCTGAAGCTTTGGCAGATAGGATTAGCATAATACTTGGTGGAAAAACTGCTTTCGAATCCTCTGCATCAGAATTTTTGGAGGATTTGGACTTACGTCAAAAGTACCTTGGGGTATAGGAGGAATTAATGAAAAAAACAATAGCTATTGTTGGAGCTCTTGACACCAAAGGAGAGGAATATGCCTTCCTTAAAAACGAAATTGAAAAACTTGGATGTCAAACTTATGTAATTAATGTTGGTGTTCTTGGCAAACCAGCC